>JAHKLV010000223.1 GCA_020854925.1 Candidatus Methanofastidiosia archaeon
AAGGCGCTTGGCAATCCCATCGCCGCCAACGGCGCCCTGCAGCAGGCGCTCGCGCAGATGGACGCGCTCATGGCAACGCTCTGAGTTGCAGTACTACCAACGGCCGGCACCGTCCGGCCACTACTCTTTTTTATCAGTTCGTCGTTGCATCAGCTTGGGAAAAAAGAGGATAAGAACGGTGTTATAGGCATAAAAAAGCATAAGGGCGCCGCATGCCTTCCCGCGACGCCACGGATTGTAGTATTATTGCAGCTTGGCAACGATAGCGTTGCCCATGTCGCTTGTCGAAGCGGTGCCGCCAAAGTCCTTCGTGAGCACCTTGCGCTCTGATAGCACCGCATGCATGGCGTCGAGCACCTGCTGCGAGGCGGCAGCCTCGCCTATCTCCTCGAGCAAGAGCGCCCCCGACCAGATGGTGGCAAGCGGATTCGCTACGCCAAGCCCCTTGTACTTGGGCGCGCTCCCGTGGATGGGTTCAAACATGGAAAGCCCGTCGGGATTGATGTTCCCGCCCGCTGCAAGGCCCAGGCCGCCGGATATCATGGCACCCAGGTCGGTGATGATGTCGCCGAACATGTTCGGCGCGACGACAATGTCGAACCACTCGGGATTCTTCACGAACCACATGGTGATGGCATCGACAAAGTTGAACTCGCTCGCAATCTGGGGATAGCCCGCGGCGACCTCGCCAAACACCTCGCGCCACATGCCGTACATGTGTGTGAGCACGTTCGCCTTGTCGACGGCCGTGACCTTGCCCCGCCCCTGGCGCACGGCAAGGTCAAACGAGTAGCGCATGACCCGCTCGCACCCCTTCCGGGAAAGGACGCCTATCTGGTACGCCAGCTCGTCCCCGTCGCAGTCGATGTCAAGGCCGAACTTCACGTTGTACAGCTCGCGAAGGACCGTGAGCTCCTGCCTGCCCTTTCCCGGCGAGGCGCGCCCGCCGATGCCGACATAAAAGTCCTCGGTGTTTTCCCGAATGACCACGAAGTCGATATCGGACGCGGTCTTGTGCGCAAGCGGCGTCTCCACGCCGTCAAAGAGCTTGACGGGGCGCAGATTAACGAACTGGTCGAAGTAGAATCGCATCTTGAGAAGGATCTCCTTTTCAAGGATGCCGGGCGCCACCCGCGGGTCGCCGATGGAACCGAAGTAGATGGCGTCGTGCTTCGCAAGGTCCTTGAGGGTCTCTTCAGGCATGAGCTCGCCGGTGGCGAGGTAGTGGTCGGCACCGTGAGGGAAGATATCCCAGTCAAGCGTGAATCCCCCGTTGGCCGCGACGGCCTCGAGGACCTTCACGCCCTCGGCTACTATCTCGGGGCCGATGCCGTCCCCGGGCATGAGTGCAATGTTGTATCGTGTCATGATGGTTTCACCCCTTCTTCGCGCCGGCAATCTTTCGCAAAAGGCCCCCGCAGCGGAGCATCTCCACCACGAAGGGAGGAAACGGCGTAAAGGCGTATGTCTCGGATGTTGTCACGTTTCGTATATATCCTTTTTCCAGGTCGACCTCGAGCTCGTCGCCGCTGGATATCTTTTCGCTCGCGCCGGGAAGCTCGATGGCGGCATAGCCGTTGTTGATGGCGTTGCGGAAGAAGATGCGCGCAAAGGAGTCGGCGATGACGGCCTGTACACCCGCACCGCGAAGCGCCCAGACGGCGTGCTCGCGGGACGAGCCGCACCCGAAGTCCTGGGAGGAGACGACAAAGTCGCCGGCGCAGACGCTCTTAACGAACCCGGCGTCGATGTCCTCCATGGCGTGGGTGGCCAGCTCGGCCTCGTCGTCGCTTGTCAGGTATCGCGCCGGAATAATCTCATCGGTGTTTATGTGCGCACGGGGATACACGTGCGCCCGTCCTTTCATCAGCATGTCTATAGCACCTCACAGGTAGTCCCTCGGGTCAGCTATGGACCCGGCGATGGCGGAAGCGGCAGCCGTGGCCGGGCTTGCAAGGTAGACCTCGCTTTCGGGGTGGCCCATGCGCCCGACGAAGTTCCTGTTCGTCGTCGCCACGCAGCGCTCGCCCTTGGCAAGGATGCCCATGTGCCCCCCGAGGCACGGTCCGCACGTCGGCAGGGACACCGCCGCCCCGGCGTCGGTGAAGATCTCAAAGAGCCCTTCCTTCATGGCATCGGTCCAGACCTCGGTGCTGGCGGGGATCACGAGCGCCCGCACGGTGGGCGCCACGACATTCCCCTCGAGCAGGTCTGCGGCGATGCGCAGATCCTCGATGCGCCCGTTCGTGCACGAGCCGATGACCACCTGGTCGATGCGCACGCCGGCAAGCTCCCGGGCGGGCCGCCCGTTCGAGGGCAGATGTGGCACGGCCACGAGCGGCTCGAGCGCCGACACGTCGTACATGTGCTCGGACACGTACACGGCGTCCTCGTCGGAGGCAACAGGCGTGTAGGCCTTTCTCGCCCGGCCGCGCAGGTAGTCGTCGGTCTTTTCGTCGGCGGCGATGATACCAGACTTCCCGCCGGCCTCGATGGCCATGTTCGTCACCGTCATGCGCGCCTCCATGGAGAGCGCCGATATGGCGGGGCCAGAGAACTCCATGGCCCGGTACAGCGCCCCGTCGACGCCGATGTCGGCGATGATGGAAAGGATGATGTCTTTTGAGTACACCCCTTCGGGAAGCGTGCCGGAAACGACAAAGAGCATGGACTCGGGCACCTTGAACCAGAGCTTGCCGGTGGCGAGCACCGCGGCGGCGTCCGTGCTCCCGATGCCGGTGGAAAAGGCGCCAAAGGCGCCGTGGGTGCACGTGTGCGAGTCGGGGCACACGATGGTGGTACCCGGAAGGACGAATCCCTTCTCGGGGAGGATGGCGTGGCACACACCGTTACGCCCCACCTCGAAGTAGTGGGGTATCGCGTGCTTGTGCGCAAACTCCCGCAGGCGCTTGGCAAGCTCCGCGCTCTTGATGTCCTTGTTGGGGACGAAGTGGTCGGGCACAAGGACGATGCGCTCACGGTCAAAGACCGTGTCTATCCCCTGCTCCTCGAGCATGGAGATGGCGGGCGGCGTCGTCACGTCGTGTCCCATGAAGATGTCGATGTCTGCCTCGACGATTTCGCCGGGGCGGACCGTCTCGCGACCGCTGTGGGCGGCGAGGATCTTTTCTGTTATCGTCATCGGTTGTTCCATGTGTATCACTATGCGTATGACTTAAAATACGTGACCGTAAAAAGGGAAAAAGAAAAGGGGCGGCCTAGCGCCGCTTTTCCCGCTCCATCTGATTGATGCCGTTGACAAGCGCCTTCACCGACGCCATGACGATGTCCTCGTCAAGGCCGCGGGTGTGGTACTCGCGCCCCTCCTCATCGGTGAAGAGGACGGAGACGTCGGCAAGGGCGTCGGTGCCGCCTGTTATGGCCTTGAGCTCGTACTCCTCGAGCTTGAGCGGCGCGCCGTAGACCTTGGTCATGGCCTTGGCAACGGCGTCGATGACGCCCGCACCGTACGCGGCGGCAATCTTCTTCTCGCCTGCGTAGTCCACGGTGATGACGGCCGTCGGCGTCGTCTTGTTCCCGGTGGTGACCGTCACCTCCTCGAGCTTCACGGCGGCAACGCCCATCCGCGACTCGTTGAGAACGTCGTCGGCAATGGCGATGATGTCCTCCTGGAGCACGGTCTTCTGCTTGTCGGCAAGCGCCTTGATGCGCTCGGTGATGGTGTTGAGCTGGTGCTCCTCGAACGTGTAACCAAGGGACGAGAGACCGTCACGCACCGCGTGCTTGCCCGAGTGCTTCCCGACCACTATCTCGGTCTTCTTGCCTATCATCTCGGGATTCATTATCTCGTAGCAGAGCGGATTGGAGAGCACCCCGTGCTGGTGGATGCCAGACTCGTGGGCAAAGGCGTTGCGGCCGACGATGGCCTTGTTGCGCTGGATGGTGATGCCCGTGAGGCGCGAGACCATCTGGCTCGTCTTGAAGATCTGGCACGTGTCGATGTTCGTGTCGGCGTCAAAGTACTCGGCGCGGGTCTTGAAATTCATGACGAGCTCCTCGAGCGAGGCGTTGCCCGCCCGCTCGCCGATGCCGTTTACCGTGCACTCAACCTGTCCGGCGCCGTTTCTGACCGCCTCGAGGGAGTTGGCCACCGCCAGGCCGAGGTCGTTGTGGCAGTGGACGCTGATGACGGCGTCATCGATGTTGGGGACGTGCTCCCGTACGTAGCGGATCATACGCCCGAACTCCTCGGGTTCGGCGTAGCCCACGGTGTCGGGGAGATTGACCACGGACGCGCCGGCGTCGATGACGGCCTCCGTCACCCGGCACAGGTAGTCCCAGTCGGAGCGCGAGGCGTCCTCGGCGGAAAACTCCACGCGGTCGGTGCAGTTCCGTGCAAACCGGACGGCGGAGACGGCCATGGCAAGCGCCTCCTCGCGGGATACCTTGAGCTTATACTGTAAATGTATGTCTGACGTGGCGATAAACGTGTGGATGCACGGCTTTGCCGCATGCTTCACGGCGTCCCAGGCGCGGCTGATGTCCTTTTCCACGGCGCGGCACAGGCCGGCCACGTACGGGCCGTCGACGGTCTGGGCGACAAGCTTCACCGCCTCGAAGTCGTCGTTTGAGGCAATGGGGAATCCTGCCTCGATGGTGTCAACGCGAAGCAAGGCAAGCTGCAAGGCAATCTTTACTTTCTCATCAGTCGTTAACGTGGCCCCCGGCGACTGCTCGCCATCGCGAAGCGTCGTGTCGAAGATACTTACGTTCCGTTTCATGTAGATTCACCTAACGCAGCTTGAAAAGTCGTGCGTATGCCTTGAAGATTGTTCAGAGTATAAAAAATTATCTTCTGCCTCGGCTCACATCATGGATATTTTGAAGGGAAAAAATCACTGTCATGCGCTTTTTTCGCCATGTTCATGTCTATACCCTTCCAGGAGAAGCGCTACATTTTTATGGGGAAAGAAATTTTTTAGTAAGAATCTACACTCATAGCGTGGAGACTATACAATGGACGCAACAGTAGACCTATACGATTCCACCCTTCGGGATGGAAC
>JAHKLV010000170.1 GCA_020854925.1 Candidatus Methanofastidiosia archaeon
AGGGATGTGGAGGTGTACACGTCCCGTATCACCATCGGGGAAATAGACGTTCTCCATTCCATCATCCACGACATTACCGACAGGAAACGGGCTGAGCGTGCGCTCCAGGAGAGTGAGTGTAGGTACCGAACGTACATCGAATCCGCCCCGGGGGGCGTGTTTATCGTCGATGCGCAGGGAACATATCTTGAGGTCAACGACACGGCGTGCGCGATGACGGGATTTTCCCGTAAGGAACTTCTTGGCATGAGTATCGCAGACCTCGCATCACCCCGGGCGCCACCTGCCACGCTTGCGACCTTTGCCTCGCTTAGGGGGAGTGGCTCCGTGCAGGGGGAAATACTCCTTCGCCGTGCCGATGGGACCGACTTCCCTTCCCTCCTCACCGCCGTTGTTCTGCCTGGCGGCAGGTACATGGGATTCTGTTCAGACATCTCAGAGCTCAAGCAGGCTGAAATGGCGCTGAGCGAACGTGAGGAAATGTGGCGGGTGACGCTGGACTCCATCGGTGACGCGGTCATCACCACGGATACCGAAGGGAAGGTTACCTATATGAATCCCGTGGCGGAGGAGCTCACCGGCTGGCGCCTCCCCTCGGTAAGAGGCACGCCCCTTTCCCGAGTGTTTCATATCGTCAGCGCCCTGACGGGGGCACCCGTCGAGAATCCCGTGCGGGAAGTCCTTGAACGTGGCACCATCGTGGGACTTGCAAACCATACGAAGCTTTTGTCACGGGACGGCACCGCATACCAGATAGCCGATTCCGCTGCCCCCATCCACCATGCGGACGGCAGCGTCACGGGCGTGGTCCTCACCTTCAGGGATGTCACCGAGGAATATGAGCTCCATGAGCAGATGCGACAGAGCGAGCACCAGCTTCGGACGCTCTACGATTCCATGCAGGAAGGCCTATGCATGCACGAGATGCTCTATGGACCTGAAGGCGAACCCGTTGATTACCGCATCATCGACATCAATGCCCGGTACGAGGAGCTTGTTGGCATGCGCCGCGACCTGGTGGTGGGAAGGCTCGCTACGGAGATCTATGGGGAACCGCTCTATCTCGGTCGCTATGCACGTGTCGCCGCCACCGGCAAGGGAGGGCGATTCGAGGCGTATTATGCGCCACAGGACCGGTACTATGCCGTGTCGGTCTTTTCACCGGGGAAGGGATTCTTTGCCACCGTCTTTGAGGATATCACCGGCCGCAAGCGCGTGGAGAAGGCCCTCCATGAGAGCGAGGAAAAGTACCGCCTCATCACCGAGCACACGGGCGACAACATCACCGTTCTCGACCTTTCCCTCAACGTGGTGTACACGAGTCCCTCCATCGTCCGTATCAGGGGATATGGCGTTGAGGAAGCCCTGAATCAGTCACTTGATGATATCCTCACGCCTGCGTCACAGGAGCGGGTACGAGCGTTCTTCTCTGTGCAGATGGAACTCGAGGCAGCGAGGGGCGCAGACCCCGGCCGGTCCTTCACCCTCGAGATTGAGGAGTATCATAAGGACGGGTCCGTCATCCCGGTGGAGGCTACCCTCTCCTTCATGAGAAATGCAGAGGGCACTCCCGTGGGCATTGTTGTTGTTTCTCGAGATATCTCGGAGCGAAAACGCGCCGAACGTGCGCTTCAAGAAAGCAGGCAGCAGCTTTCGGATATCATCGATAATCTACCTGATGCTACGCTTGCCATCGATGCTAGCGGACGTATCATCTTCTGGAACAGGGCGATTGAGAAGATGACGGGCGTTCCTGCTTCCGAGATGCTCGGCAAGGGTGGGCACGCTTACACTGTTCCCTTTTATGGCGAGGCGCGGGAACAGCTTATGGACCTTCTTTTCTACGAACGAGAGGATATTGCTTCACGCTACCCGTATCTTGTGTGGGAGGGGGACTCTCTTGTGGCAGAGGTTTTTTGCAGCGCTCTCAACGGTGGAAAGGGCGCTTGGGTCATTGCCAAGGCATCCCCTCTTCGGGATGCATCCGGGGCACTCGTCGGCGCCATAGAGTCCATTCGAGATGTGTCGAGCCAAAAGCGCGCCGAGCAGGAACTCCTCAAGGCCAACAAAAAGCTTGGCATACTCTCAGACATCACCCGCCACGATATCAACAACAGGCTTGCCACGCTTCTTGGCTATGCCGAGCTTTCCCTGGATACGGCCACCGATTGGACCGTGCGCGACTACCTTGAGAAGATATATGCCACGGCGCGCGTCATGCAGGAGCAGATAGCCTTCACCCGCACATACGAGGGCGTCGGCGGCATGGACCCCTCATGGCAGGACGTGGGCGCGCTCCTCACGTCGCTTTCCCTCCCCGAAGGCACGGCGCCTCCCGCCTCGTGCGTCGGTGTCGAGGTCTACGCAGACCCCATGCTCCGCCAGGTCTTTGCCACGCTGCTTGACAACACGCTCCGCCACGCCGGCACGGCATCACCCCGCGTCACGGTCACGTGCACGCACACGAAAGACGGTCTGGTCATCGCCTGGGAGGACGACGGCGTCGGCGTCCCTGAAAATGAGAAGGGGCGCATCTTCAAGCGCGGCTACGGGAAGAACACCGGGCTTGGCCTGTTCCTCGCCAGGGAGATCCTCGCCATCACCGGCATCGGCATACGGGAGGAGGGGCCGCCGGGCGCGGGCGCCCGATTCGTCATCACCGTCCCGCCCGGTGCCTACCGCGATGCCCCCCGTGAGTGTCCTTAGCAGAGGGGAAACTGCACCTCTGTAAGCAGTTCTGACTCGGGCACCTCCGCTGGGTCGTTAAGGTATAGTTCTCTCGTGGGGCCGCACAGCTTCATGCCGTGCGCGGCAGCGTACGCCGTTATGCGTTCGTATGCCTCTCCCACGAGGGGATAGGGCCCTTTGTGCAGGGCACAGAGCGCCTGCATGCCGGGAAGTTCCCGTATCTCCATGGAAGGGTCGGGAAGGGTAAGGCGGCCCGTAATCGGTATCGCAATCTCTATGTCGGCATCGGTCTCCTGGTATTCCTCATCATGGCAGATGAAGATGACCGGCCCGGACATACACGCCTGCTGGCGCTGGTTTTCCGGGCTGTAGATAACGTGGCACAGCTCGTTGATGAGCTGGGGGATGGTCTGTTCGTACACGCCCCGCTCCCGCTTGCACACTGACCGAAGCGGCGGGACGTCCTTGACGTATGGTTCCTGTCCTTTCATAGGTATTACGTCTCCCTGTCTTGTTGAGTCCTCGAGCGCCGCCGCGAGCCCCTCTAGTCGGGATGCCTCTTTGCGCACCCTGCTCGCCTGTACTCTCAGCATGCCCGTTACCGTTTTCATGTCGCCCCCCTTGATGGCAGGAAGAAGCACCTCCAGGTCAGAGAGGCCAAATCCCGCATGCGCGAGCATCCCTATCATGATGCCGTGGCGTACCTGGGCAAGGGTGTAGTATCGGTAGTTCGTGCATGCGTCCTTTGCTGCGGGCACGAGGATGCCCTTCTTGTCGTAGAGACGAAGTGCCTTGACGCTCAGGCGGGTCAAGAACGAAAATCGCCCGATGGGAATCTGTTCAGTGGGTTCGGCGCCCATGATACTTCCACATCGAGCCGATATAAAAAAGGTAGGAGTCTGCCCCGGGGCAGGCTTCCTACAGGACGCTCGGGGATTGTTTCACGATTGCCATGACTTCGATGGCAAAGGTGAGGTCCTCGCCGGCCAGGGGATGGTTTCCGTCAAGCACCACGCTGTCTTCGGTCATCTCCTTGACAAAAAACTGGATGGCGTCTTCCTCAGTCTCGCCTACGAGCACAGGCATGCCCTCTTCGAGGACGACGCCCTCGGGGACGATGGAACGGGGCACCGTCTTGACGAAGGTCTCGTTGTAAACGCCGTATGCGTCCTCAGCGGGTATCTGGAAGGTCTTGGTGTCGCCGACCTCCATGCCGCGCACCTCCTTGTCAAATGCCGGGAGGATGGAGCCGTCCCCGACGGTAAACTGGATGGGTTCTGCCTCACGGGACGAGTCAAAGACGGAGCCGTCCTTGAGCGTACCGGTATAATGCACTTGTATGGTATCTCCAAATCGTACTGCCATTGTTACAACTCTTTCGGGTTGGTCTGTCCTTTGTTTGAAGGCATGCTTTATAAGTATTTTCGTCAATAAAGGCAGCATATGCCTATATCTTCCATACCATGTGGCATGAGAAAAGCGGTGGGGGCCGTGGTGGTGTGCGACGGATACCTCCTTCTCGTACGCAAGGTCCTCCTTTCCCAGGCGCTGCCCGGTCCCCTCCCCATCCCCCCTGAATGGGGCATCCCCAAGGGTGGCGTGCAGGAAGGGGATGCGTCTTTGGAGGCAGCACTCATGCGCGAGCTTGCAGAGGAGACGGGCTCGGACGCCTACCGCATCATTCGCCGTCTTCCACGCCCTCTCGTCCAGCACTTCGACCGCGCCCCGTACACGGCACTTCCCTTTCGCGGCCAGGAGACGGCAGTATATCTTGCCGAGTATCTCGGCAACTCTGGTGGCCTTGCTCCTCAAGACGCGGAGATAGACCGTGTCTTGTTCGTACCGCCCGTCCGAGCCCTGGCGCTTCTCGGCGATTCGGAACAGGGCGCCTACGTTCGCCGGCTCTACACAGAGGGCGTACTGCCTTGCCCCTGAGCGACGCAGGGAACAAAGGAGCGATGCCTATAAAAATCCCATATGGAGAAACAGAGGTATGACTACAGAGCACTATGCGCTCACGCCCTCCGAAGCCCTGTCACAGCTTTCCTCGGATGAGCGTGGCCTTTCGGCTGCGGAGGCGCGGGAGCGCCTTACCCGTTACGGGAACAACGTCTTGGTGGCGGGGAAGACCATCTCACCGCTTTCCATCTTCGTATCGCAGTTCAAGGACGTGCTCACCCTTATCCTCATTTTTGCCGCGCTCGTGTCGCTGCTTCTTGGCGATCTTTCCGACGCGGTGCTCATTACCCTTATCCTCGTAGGAAATGCCGTGCTCGGGTTTGTACAGGAGTACAAGGCGGAGCAATCGCTCGCAGCGCTTCGCCAGTACCTCACGCTTGAGACCACGGTGCTGCGAGACGGCGAGAAGGTGCGTATATCGGCCGAAGGCATCGTTCCGGGTGACGTGATCCTTCTCGAGGCGGGGGACAGCGTGCCCGCCGACGCCCGTCTCCTCGCCGCCGAAACCGTCTCGGTGGACGAGTCGATGCTTACCGGCGAGTCGCTTCCCGTGGAGAAGAGCGCCGCCACCCTCGAGGGGACCCGTCTCCTCGCCGAGCAGGAAAACATGGTGTTCATGGGCACCGACCTTATCCGCGGTTCCGCCCGTGCCGTGGTCACGGCAACAGGCATGCACACGCAGATAGGGTCCATCGCGACGCTTATCGGTACGCAGGAAGAGACCTACTTCCAGAAGAAGCTTGACAGCCTCGGTAAGCTCTTGGGCAAAGCGGTGGTGGTGATAGCCTTTGTCGTGATGGCGCTCGGCATCTATGAGAACGAGCCGGTGCTCGACATGGTGCTCATCGCACTCTCCCTGGCCGTTGCCGCCATCCCTGAGGGACTCCCCGCCGTCGTGACGATTACGCTTTCCCTCGGCGTACGCAAGATGGCGCAGCTCAAG
>JAHKLV010000167.1 GCA_020854925.1 Candidatus Methanofastidiosia archaeon
ATGTACAAAGGGTGTATGGGGGTCAGGCCCATGTCATCGTCCAAGGCCTCGTCAGCATGTTAGAAGAGGCAGGAATCACCGTTCTTTCCAAGGAGGTGGAGGTCCTTCATCCGCCCCCCCGCATGCGTCGATGCCCGCATTGTTCGGAGGTCGTGCCGCTGAAGGAGGACATATGCCCCCTGTGTTGTTACTCCCTTCCTCGCCCTGCCCGAAAAAGGAAGATGACTGCGGTGCTTATCGCATTCTTCGCCGGATTGTTCACCTGGATATATACCTGGCGCAAGGACAAGAAGAAGTTCTTAATAGGCCTTATCCTTTATGTAGTAGGTACCACGGGAGATGCAACTTTTGGGACACGAGGTATGCTCTCGCCTTCCTTTCTTGTCGGTACCGTCATAACGCTATATGCGTTCGGGCTTGCCCTGTACCGTGACGAGGAGTTTTATCGCAGCTATGGACTTTGAGGCTCACGATTCGACGTGAAGGCATTTTTGACATTGTCTTATCCACCAATTGCCTGAGGGAATCGACCTTGTCCGCTAGGTCTTGGAAGAACGTCGCAAGCTACTTATTTTCTGAGTACAGAATATGAGGGGTGTCTGTATGGTTATAGAAAAGAAGAGGACAGTTCGTACAACCCGTATGACGCATTCAGACGGGGCGGTGCTCATCAGAACACATGTCGACTCGGAGACGGGGCATAGGCTTGCCGAGATTAAGAAGCATTTGCATCTGGGGACCATGGGCGAAGCCATATCCTTCATCGTTCGGCAGTACGGCGATGACGTGCTTTCCCTTGATGTTGGAAGCGGCGAGGTGGCTGCAGGGCCTGAAAATGCTCAAAAACTGCCAGGTACTGAACATACTGGAGACGTTATGACCGAGGAGGACATACGTGCGCTGTGCGGATTTGATGACGGCACGTAATGAAGGGGGCGTGTATAAGATCGCTCATCCTGCTTTGCCATATGCATCGTTACCTTTATCCATGAGTATACTATTTTCTGGTAAGGCGATAGTATGAACATACTTGCACTCATCGGAAGCCCGAGGAAGAACGGAAACACCGTTGCTGTGGTTGATGCCCTCCTTTCGGGTGCGAAAGATGCGGGTCACGAGACCGACAGTATTATGGTGTACGACAAGAACATTCTGCCATGTATCGACTGTCGTCGATGCCAAAGAGGGCCATTTGCATGTGGCTTTCATGACGACATGGGGATGCTGTACGAAAAGATTTCTGGTGCCGACGTCCTTGTCATTGGCACGCCACTCTATTGGTATGGCGCAAGCGCCCCCATGAAAACGTGCATCGACCGATTCAGGCCGTACGTCTCCTCTCGGGAACTCGAGGGAAAAGGTGCCATTGTGATTGTACCTTCCGAGGAGGGGCCTTCCGCTTGTGATCCCCTGATGCACATGTTCCGGCTTTCATTCCAGTATCTTGGGGTGCAGCTTTTAGATTCCCTTCTTATCAAGGCATATGACCGTGACGATGCCAGACAATCTCCCGGGATACTAGAACGGGCCTATGCTCTAGGTGCTGAATTGTAACTTTGGGGGAGGACATGCATTGGTCGTTCCTCTAGATGATATAATTGTATATTATATAAAAATGGTAATATTACTGAAGAATTGTATGTAAAAATGACGGCGAAGTGAAGTCTTGATTTTCTTTTCCGTCTTTCCTTGCACAAAATTGCATTTGCAGTGGAAACGAACCTTTTTGGTCATTATGATGCCTTTCTTATTTGCCCATACTCAGCATCGTTTCTTTCAAAGTAATAAAAAAATAGAAAGAACTACAGCATAGACTGCACTTCTTCCAGTACCCGTATCGCCGACTGCAGCGCGCTGGTCGTGCGCATCACATCGCTTGGCGATACGGCCTCTCGCATAAAATCTCCCGCCTCGTCGAGAAGCGTGCAGACCTCATCCGAAACGCCTTCTGAAAGAGAGAGCGCAATTGATGCCTGCAGTTCGCTTGCGTATGCAATCTTGTTTAGCAGAAACAGAGAGAAATACGTGGAAGTGTCCTGCACTTCGACAGTGACGCCCTTTTGTTGCGTGTCCTGCGCATCTTTATTGTCCGTTACGCGAAGCGTTACTAAATGTGTTCCTGCGACCAAGTATGCATGTGTCGCATTTTCTCCCTCCGCATCGTAGGTGCCGTCGCTTTCCCAGTCCCACTCGTATCTGACAATCGTTCCGTCCGTATCAGTGGAAGACGATGCGTCAAACGATACAGATATGCCTATTGACGGCTGTTGGGGGGAATGCGTGAACGTAGCCACCGGCGGAATGTTTGGGGATACAAAGATATCCTTTTTCTCCGTATCCTTCGCACCCTGGTTATCAGTTACACGAAGCGTTACAGAATGCGTGCCGCCAGTCGTAAACGTGTGCGTCTGTGTCACACCGGTGGCATCGTAGGTGCCGTCGCTTTCCCAGTCCCACTCATACGTTGATATGGTCCCGTCGGGAACAGATGATGCAGAAGCATCGAACGTCACAGCATCGCCAATGCATGGAGCGAAGGGGGTGTACGTGTATGACGCTTCTGGGGGATCAGGCGGGTTGAGGTCATACGCTACGATAAGGTTAGGGCTTTGCTGGATATCGGCAAGCAACACGGCCGTTGTGCCGGTATGATACGAGGCGGCGCCCCCTGCCACGCCCGAATCAAACCCAGTCACTGTGGTGCAATCTATAGTAACGCCGGTGAGGGTCTTTGTGGCAATGTCAAATTGGTGCAGCTTGGCAGATCCGTCCTGATCAAAAAGCCACAGGTATGGACCTCCGGCACTCCAGGGATCGTATGCGCTCCCCGCGATGCTCGTAATCCCGATGGCAGGTATGGCCGAATAAATCTCGCCCCCATCCATTTTTATTGCCCCTAATGAATCCCAGCCACCAATCCAGAATCCCCCATTTCCTTCATCCAATGTCGGATCGTAGGAGATGTGCCTGATACCACTTATTCCGTTGCACCCCGCAGTTATGGTTCCAACATTTGTTTCATTTGCGATATCCATCTTGTATATTGTCATTGTGTTGTTAGAACCGTAGAAGTAAGTTCCGTCATAAGCCATGTCACGGATGTTGGATACTCCGGTTATAGACAATTGTTGGATAAACGTGCCATCCATTGAGAATTGATGGAATACCTGGGGTGAAGCATTCCAAGCACTGGTATATATGTGCGTTCCATCTGTTTCAACCCCATAAAACCCCGCCTCAGTATCATTAAATTGATACAAAATATCGAAACTCGTGCTCGAACGGATCGTGGTAGAAGCCTGACCAGCCACCACTTCAGCAGCAGATAAATCTACGTCGCCCTGGCCTGTTGCTCCCGCATATGCACACGTACATCCAAGTAGGCACAATCCTATGAGCAGCGTTGGTACATATTTGAAAAATAAAGATAATCCAGAATACAATTACTATCCCCCTTCTATTATTACATAAAAAAATGTATAATATATAAATATTACCCATGATTCCTTTCACATATCCCAGACAGTGTATAGCATTGTTATGATGGAATTGATGAGATAATTAATCAGCCCATTGTGGAAGTCATATGGGGGTGTTGATCGTATCAATTCGAATGAGCATCATAATAATCGCGAGAACGGTAACACCCTTCCTCATATGGCCAAGGAGGGTTGCATACTATATAATCCCTGTCTCGGACGGTATACCTATCACCACTGCATATCCTCTTCCCAAATGAGTAAAGCGATCATGGCCCTTCTTATTCCAATGCGTAGCACAGTGGCGTCGTTGCTGTCGCGAACACGTAACGGCCGCCTATGGGCACGGGACAACTGAAGCTTTGCTTTGCCAGTTAACGTATTACAACGTACCCATATGAGACTGAAATACTCGTTGCACGATGATTCAATTAAGGTACATTTCTACTGGGAAGTTGCACGTTTTCAATCTATCGATGTACTTGAGGAGGTCAACAGCAAAATGATTTCATAAATAATAATTACTTTTCCATGTGGTATTATAACACACTTATTATTGGAGTGGCAGCATTTCTTGCAATAAGGCTTTTTCTTAAGAAATGTATATCATTTATTTTATTATCGTATATATTATAAAAATGGTAACTTTCCTGAAGAAAGTAATGAAAAACAAAAAAGAGAGGTGCGTTTACGCACCTACTCCATGGCGTTGACTATCTCATCTTTCGAGATAATGCCGACGATATGATCGTCATAGTTAAGCACCGGCATGGACGAGAAGTTGTCTGCTACCATAGCGGCCTTGACGTCGTTAAGGCTGTCCTCGAGCTTGGCCGTCCTGATGTCCCTGGTCATGATGAGGTCCACGGTGAAGTCCTTGAGCCTGCTCTCCATGTATTTTCCCGGCGTCTTTTCCCTAAACTCGTTGAGGCCAAACACGATGTCCTGGATGGTGACAAGGCCTAAGAGCTCACCTGACTCCCACACCGGGAGCGAGTGGAGGTTGTTGTCAAGGAGCACACGGCGTGCGTGCACCACACGGTCTTCGGGGCGCAGTATGAAGAACTTCGCCTCCATGTTCTCCGAAACGTAGCCAGGCGCCGCAAAGTGCCGGAGCATGTCGGTCTTCGTGATGATGCGAAGCGGGTCGTCGAGCACGGGAAGACCGGAAAACTGCTCCGTTTGAAATAGGTGGAGCACCTCGTCCATGGGTGTGTTGGCATCAACACACACCGGCTCCGACGTCATGCATGACGAGACGTGAAACGAGGACGTCCTGAAGTTGAGGCTTCGGGAGGAGCCGATTTTTTCCACAATGTCGCGCTCCGTGATGATACCCACGAGCTCTCCGTCCTCGGTGACGGGGAGGCGCGCGATGTTGTGCTTTTCCATCATTTCTATGGCATAGGACAGGCGCCTGTCCTTGTCTATGGTCACGGCCTTTGGTGCGATGTCTTTGAGCTCTCCTTTCACTCGTATCCCTCCTGAACGATGGTATGTAAGATGTCGCGCTCCGTGATGACGCCCACGAGCTTTGAGCCTTCCATGACAGGGAGAAACCCGATGGCGCTCTGGCGCATGCGGTCCACTGCCATGCCGAGGTCGTCGTCCGGCCCGATGGTAACGGGGTCGCGCTTCACGATGTCTGACACGCGGATGGAAAAGGCGTCCTCTACATTGTGCGTCTTCATGCGCTCGAGCATCTGTGAAGACCCGAAGTATTCGATGATGTCAAAGGTGGAGACCACCCCTATAAGCTCGCCATCAGATACTACGGGCAGGCGGCGCCGGTAGTTCATAATCATCATGCGGGCCGTATCCTTGATGGTGGTCCCCGGCGTGAGGGCGATGACATGCGATGTCATGGCGTCCCGTACGGGTATGCCGGACCAGACGCCGGCGATGTTGTAGACAAAGTCCTCCTCCTCAACCATGCCCACCACGTGGTCATACTTGTCAAGGATGGGGAACCCGCCCACATCCTGTTCCATGAGCATGGAAAGCGTCTTCCCAACGGAGTACGTGTCTTTGATGGAGATGACGGTGGGGTCCATGATGAGACGGACGGATTCGTTGATGGCCGCAAGGAAGTTGCCCTTGTGGCGTTGAGTGATAATCTGTGCCTTGTCGCCACCCCCGAGGAAGTCGATGATGTCCCTGCTCGTGACGATGCCCTGGATGAGCTTCGTTCCCGGTTGCACAATGGGGAGGCGGCGCACCTGGTAATCCACCATGGTCTCGGCGGCGCTCTTGATGGTGATGGACGGCGGAAGCGTCACGATGTTCCTTCGGGCAATTTTGAGAATCTCCCGTTCCCGTTCTGCCTTGCGCGACCCGAATTCCACAGGTCCCCTGTCTCGTTTTCCGTAGCTGTAGTCTCTCATGGTGTGTCCTCCAAAAGCAGTCTGAGCACATCCATTTTCCCCACGATGCCGATGAGCTCGTACCCTTCGTTCACGATGGGGATGCGGGATATGTCGTTTTGTATCATTTTTTCCACAAAGGTGGATACCGTGTCGGACGGCGTAAGAACGATGGGCGTCCTGTTCATGACCTTCTCTATCTTTGGTGGATTGGTCCGTCCCTTGCCTGCATCGAGCGCCGGGCGCATGGATCCTGCGTTGAGCAGGTCCTTTTTGGAAACATACCCCACAAGCTTGTTAAATCGGTCGTTTCGCGACGAGGCGACGGTGATGACGGGTACACCACTGTACTGGATCTCTTCCATGGTGTTCCACAGCTTCACGATGGAGTCGTCGGCGTCGAGCATGATGGGGTACGGGCGCATGACGTCGCCGAGGCGCATCTTGGCCACGCGCTCGTTCTCGAGCGTCATGATGACGAGGATGTTTGACATGCCCACATAGCCCACGGGCACCTGATCCTCGAACACGGGGATGATGTACGTGTTGTACTTGAGCAGCTTTTGCGCCACGTGCTCGATGGTATCATCCGGTGTCGTTTCATACAGCGGGTGCTTGGCGATGTCTTGGGCTGTTAGGGTCGTCTTGCTCCCCGTAATCTGCAGCCCCGTGGTCCGGTCGATAAGGCCGCGGAACTTGTTATCCTTCATGACAAAAAGCACCTTGTGCTTGCGAAGAAGCTGGCGTGTCTTTGTCGCCAGGTCGTTGCCGTCGACAAAGACAGCCGGTTTTACAATACCTCGTATTTTCATATCCTTACCTCATATTAGAAGGAGGTATTAGTCCTCCAAAAGCTGGTCCTTGCAACTGTCGCACACGTATTTGCCCTCGACCATGTTGAGGCTGGGGAAGTAGTTGCCGCAGAACTCGCAGAACCCGCCCTTGTCCGCGGTCTCCTCCGCCTCGGTGCACATAAACACTTCGGGGGCGACGGCGAGGATGTCAAAGGACGTGACGACACCTATGGGCCGGTCAGCCTCGGTGACGATAAGGCGCTTAATCTTTGAGTCGGATATGAGCTCCCAGGCATCCTTGACATGCGTCTTGCGTTCGATGGTGGTGACGGGGGTGTTCATGATGGACTTGAGGCGGATGGTGTCCGGATTGAGCCGTGCCGACACGACCTTAGCCACCACGTCACGTTCGGTGACGATGCCTTCAAGATAGCCGTCAGAACCGATGAGCACATAATCGGTGTTCTTTTCCTGCATCTTCTTGATGGCAACGGAAAGCGTGTCTTCGGGAGCCATGAGAAGAATGTCGTTGTTCATTATGTCCTCAATCAACAGATTGGTCATCATTACACCACCCCTAACTAGGGGATGAGTGTATTTATACTTTCCCCTACCTCAGAAAACAATATATTCTATCCCCATCACGAGGGCAAAGGACCAGGCAACCACGGCGTAGTAGAGTCGCTTGTTCCATGCTCGAATCGCCCTGCCGTCAAGGGGCGGAACGGGCATCAGATTGAAGAAGCCGAGGTAGCCGTTGATGGTGGCGACGGCTGCAAATAGCGCACCTCCGAACACGGAAAAGGCGGCAAGTGACGCGGTCCCCACGATGATATTAAGTGCCGGGCCGGCAAAGGATATCTTCCCATGCACCGGTTCAGGTATGCCATATCCAAAGATATAGACCGCACCCGGGGCGGCAAAGATGAAGGAACCCCTCGATATGAAGGCTACGAGAATGGCGAGAAGGATGCCTTGGCGCCACATGCGGAACTCGGCGAAGTAGCCGTGTCGTACGGCAAGGTACTTGTGGGCGAGCTCGTGGCACACAAAGGCGGTCCCCGCGGCCGCAAGGCTTACGGGAAGAAGTGTGAGGTCAAGGCGGGAGAGGATGATGGAAAGTACCGCCCAAGCGATGGCGAGCTCCTGGAGCTCTTGGCGGGAAAAGGTCATCTTCATGGCAAAATACACCTCTTGTGGTGTCATTACGACATATGCGGCCTATATAACGCTTGCGGCACCGATAAGCATATGAACGCATACTTCGAGGGTACCGTGGTGACACCATGCCCCTGATATTTGTGGAAGGGCCAGCCGTGCCCGTGGAAACGAAGCGCAAGCTTGCAAAGGAACTAACCGATGCGGCCGCGCGCATCTATGGGATTCCCGACATCACCGTCGTTATCAAAGAGAATCCTGCCGACTGCATCTCGCTCAACGGTACGCTTATCTGCGACCTGCGGTCGAAGAAGGAATAACCCGTTCCGAACCGGTCTGCCGTGATGTGCGGCATACCGAAATCTTTTTATATCGAAATAAATTCACATTTTATTAACTTAACTTTTTATTATCGTGTGAGGTACCCGTATGAAGAAGAAGCAGACCGACGAGCACACGCGCGCCCTCGAGGAGGAGATCGCCTCCCTCTCGACGGCCCTCGAGGAGCAGGCAGAGGAAATGAAGAAGAAGGAAGCGCTCATCGAGGAATACCTCAATGCCGCACGGATGGTGCAGGCAGACTTCGAAAATTATAAGAAGCGTTCCATGCGGGACGCCCAGCGGCAGGCGTGCCTGGCAAAGGAGTCCGTCCTCTCGCCCCTTTTGGAGATACGTGACAACTTCGAGCGGGCGCTTTCCCTTGCGGATTCCGCGGAGGTGCCTGCAGACTTCCTCAAAGGGATTGACATGATTTACGGCCAGCTGTGCAGGCTTCTCGAAGCGGAGGGGGTCACACCCATCGCGTGCGTAGGGAAGGCCTTTGACCCGTACTACCATGAGGCGCTTTTCATGGACGAGGGGTCATGCGGCGATGCCGAGATCGTCTGCGAGGAGTACCAGAAGGGATATCTGTACCAGGACAAGGTGCTTCGCCACGCGAAGGTCAAGGTGAGGCGGGGGGATGCGCCCCCCGATGAAGAACAGCAGGAAGGTGACTAGAATGGGTAAAGTCTTAGGAATCGATTTGGGCACGACCAACTCGTGCATGGCAATTGTAGAGGGCGGCAAGGCCACCGTCATCCCGAACATCGAAGGGGAGCGGACCACGCCGTCGGTGGTGGCATTCAAGGGCGGCGAGCGCATTGTCGGCTCCATGGCCAAGCGCCAGGCTGTCACGAATACCGAGCGGACCATCCGCTCCATCAAGCGCCTCATCGGCACCGATAAGAAGGTGACGGTCGATGGTAAGGAGTATACGCCGCAGGAGATATCTGCCATGATCCTCTCCAAGCTGAGGAGCGACGCGGAAAACTACCTGGGTGAAAAGATTACCGACGCGGTGATTACCGTCCCCGCGTACTTCAACGACTCACAACGCCAGGCAACAAAGGACGCCGGCACCATCGCCGGGCTCAATGTGCTTCGCATCATCAACGAGCCTACGGCTTCCGCTTTGGCCTACGGCCTTGACAAGGAGGACCAGACCATCCTCGTCTACGACCTTGGTGGGGGCACCTTCGACGTTTCCATTCTCGAGATGGGCGACGGCGTCTTCGAGGTAAAGTCTACCTCTGGCGACACCCGCTTGGGCGGCGACGACTGGAACGAGCGCGTCGTTTCCTGGATTGTCGGGGAGTTCGGCAAGGAGTCGGGCATCGACCTTCGGTCAGACAAGGTTGCCATGCAGCGCGTTTCAGACGCGGCAGAAAAGGCAAAGATTGAGCTTTCCACCATGGTGGAGACCCACATCAGTCTCCCGTTCATCGCCATGGCGGCAGACGGGCCGAAGAACCTTGAGGTGACGCTGACGCGCGCAAAGCTTGAAAGCCTTACGGAGGACCTCCTCGAGCGGACGCTTGGCCCCATCAGGCGCGCCATGTCCGACGCGAAGATTGAGGCGGAAAAGATCGACAAGATCCTCCTCGTGGGCGGACAGACACGCGCCCCCGCCGTTCGTGAGCTTATCAAGAAATATTTCGCTAAGGAGCCGTACAAGAACATCAACCCCGACGAGTGCGTCGCCATGGGCGCAGCCATCCAGGGCGGTGTCCTTGCCGGCGAG
>JAHKLV010000142.1 GCA_020854925.1 Candidatus Methanofastidiosia archaeon
ACGCGTGCACGAAGGAGGGGTGAGATTGCAACACATGAGAAGCCCCGACCTGTGGTCTCATGGGTACGCCATCGCTTCCATCGCCAAACATGAGCTCCTTATCTCGAACGTGCGCTACCCCTTGAGGATTGTCTCACGATTCTTCGGGCCGCTCGTATGGGTCGTGCCATTTCTCCTCTTCGGCAAGGCGATTCTCGGAGGTACGGACTCCGAACACCTCTTCGCCCTCACCGGCATCTCGCACATGCCCACCTTCATCCTCATGGGGACCATCGTGACCTCGGTAAGCTTCAACATGCTCTGGCTCATGTCCTTTGCCATACGTCTCGAGTCGTACCGGGGTACCTTTGAATCGGTCTATGCGTGCCCCATCAACAGGATAACCTACTTTATGGGAAAGCTCGTTGCATCCACCATCTGGTCATCACTCTATATCGTCGGGCTCATCATCATGGGTGTTGTCATCCTCGATGTCCAGTTCCTCTGGTCGCATCTTCCCGCCATGCTTGCCGTCATGGCACTCCTCTTCCTCTCGATGTACGGATTCGGCCTCATGCTTGCGGGCGTCATCCTTGTGTACAAGGAGTCTCACACCATCATCCACTTCATCGACGGGCTCTTTTCCCTCATCGTGCCCATGGCGTACCCCCTTGCCGTGCTTCCCGTGGCGCTGCAGGCCGTTTCACGTGCGACCCCCATGACAAACGCCGTCATCGCATGCCGCAACATCCTCATCCTCGGCCAACCGCTCAGCGGCCAGGTGAAATATCTCAGCGTGCTCGTGTTCTACATCGTCGTCGTCATCCCTGCGGGATACGTTGTCTACAACAAGATGGAAACGGTGGCAAAACGTAGGGGCGTACTGCATAAGTATTAAGAATGGCTGCACATGCGAGTAATATTTTTAAAGCCCTGTCTGCATTCACACAGGCTATGCTCGAAAAAATCGTTCCCCGGGGATTTGACTCAAAGATATGGATCATCTTCATAGGGAACCTTGTCAACATGTTCGGGCAGTCCATGGTATGGCTGTTTCTTACCATCTACCTCAACCTGCAGCTCGGTATGTCCATGACCTATATCGGCTCCATGTTTCTCGTAGGAACATGGGTCTCGGTCGTGTTTCAGGTGGTAAGCGGCTCATTGTGTGACAGCTGGGGAAGAAAGACCATCATGGCCGTGGGGCTTGCACTGCAGGCCGTGATATTTCTCCTCCTTGGGCTTGCACGGGACCAGACAGCTGTCTTTGTCCTTTTTGTCGTCCAAGGGGCAGTGGGTTCCCTGTACCGGCCGGCAGCACAGGCCATGATAGCCGACCTCGTGGGGGAAGAGCGTCGTGTTGAGGCCTACGGATCGCTTCGTGTGGGCGCAAACGCAGGATACGGCCTCGGTGCCATGGTGGGGGGCTTCCTCGCCTCTGCCACGTACAGCTCCCTCTTCTTTGTTGCTAGCCTCACCAACGCCCTGTACTTCATGCTTGTCATCATCTTCCTTACCGAGACCATACCACACAGGGAGACGGAACAACGTCCCCTGAAAGCGATGCTTGTCTCCTATTTTACCGGATACCGGCTCGTGGCGACAAACGCCGTTATGGCAACGTACGCCATAGCCGCATCGCTCAACTCCTTTGTCTATGCCCAGTCAGGTACCACCTTCTCGGTCTTTGCCATGTCCACGGTAGGGATAACAACGCAGCAGATAGGATACATGTGGGCCATGAACGCGTGGTTGGTGGTCTTCTTGCAGATGCCCATTGCCACCTGCCTGAAGAATGTGCATATCCACAAGGCGCTGGCCGCAGGCTCGGTCCTGTACCTCCTTTCCTTCGGCATACTTCCCGCAGTCACGACATACACGGGCATCTTAGCATTCATGCTCCTCTTCACCGCAGGGGAACTCGTCATCAGCCCCGTCCTCATGACCTTTGTCGCTAACATCGCGCCCATCGACATGCGGGGTCGTTACATGGCGTTTTCCAACATTGCCCAGTCAGTAGGACATTCCATGGGGCCCTTTGTGGGGGGAAGGGTCATGGACAAGGCGCCGGTGGCCTATGTCTGGTACCTTGCCACGATAGGTGCGCTGGCCTCGGCCGCGCTCTTTTTCCGCCTGGGCGCACTCGTGGGGCGGTCCCCTCCCGCGCAAACATGCACTGTAGACAAAGAATGAGCCAATGGTTTGTTTGATGAAGAATGGTAAGATTCTTACAAATCATATATATTTAAGGTATATTACCTGACCTGTATCAAAGGTAGTATAGTAAGAAATAAGCACACTCCTCCCATGGAGAAAGACCATGAGCTTCCTGCGCTAACAGGCCGTCGTAACAAGGCTCGCCTGAGCGCCCCTTCCCCAGGAGAGATCCCCTACAGCAGGGGCGATACCCTGGGATGAGGGCATGTCCATCTTCAGGTGACAAGACAGGGTGGCGCATCGAATGCCCCAAGGTGGCAAATGTTTTATTGAGCAGGAAAAATAGCCCCTATCCGCTCAAAGGAGACAGTATAGCGTGTATACCGATTCTCCTTGGTATGACATGAAGAGAATAGTATGTTCCCCCCTATGCCCATGGAAAAGGGAAGGAAATGTCGGCTACGCCCACTCCATCCCCCCTCTAACGTATAAGCATCCCGAAACATCGCCATCTGCTTCGGTACCTCTCTCTACTATGCGCAAAGGGCAAGCATGCTGTCCCAAGGTTTATATAGGAAAGGGTCACAACGTCATTCTATCAGGTGACATGCGCAAGGCCCGAAAGGGCCCCCACGTGTGCTACGAGGTCGTGAATATCCATGATGCCAGGAATGAATCCCCGTAAGATGCAGCAGCTCATGCGCCAGATGGGCATGAAGCAAAAGGAAATACCCGCCCTTCGCGTCATTATCGAGACAGATGAGGGCAATCTCGTCTTTACGTCACCCTCGGTCACGGAAACGCAGATACAGGGCCAGAGCACCTTCCAGATAATGGGTACCTACACGATGCAGAGCATTGAAACGGAACCGGTCATACCAGATGATGATGTCGAACTGGTAAGCTCCCAGGCTGGTGTATCAAGGGACAAGGCCCGTGAGGCCCTTGTTCGCTCAAAGGGCGACCTAGCGCAGGCCATCATGGACCTGCAAGGATAAGGACACCAACAGAACCCGCCACCATGCCGCCATAGGCGATGGCAAGCGCAAGAAAGTATTTCGTAAGCCCCGCTTCCCCTAT
This sequence comes from Candidatus Methanofastidiosia archaeon, assembly GCA_020854925.1. Lineage (GTDB taxonomy): Archaea > Methanobacteriota_B > Thermococci > Methanofastidiosales > NM3 > JAHKLV01. Next base: position 3,217 of record JAHKLV010000142.1, read on the forward strand.
CGGTGCCCGCATCATGGCATACGCCAGCACGTGAACGGCAAACAAAATCGAAAAGACGCCAGCCCCCAGCACCGGTACCGGCCAAGAATAAACGATGGCAAAAAGGGAGAAAGCCCCCACAACAACTAGGGCATATGTTGTCATGTGGGCGTAGACGAAAAGCACGGCACGGCGAACCTCATCCACGAGTGTTCACCCTTTGAGAACGTTTTTCATGCGTTTAAGACGGAAGAAGTCTTCGCGCTCGCGCTCCTCCAGGGACTGCTCTATCCATTTGAACGTTGACCGCAGCTTCGGTATGAGTACATATTCTAGTGCATTTACCCTTCGCTTCGTGCTTTCCAGTTCCTCGGCGACGAGCCTCACCTGTTCTTCAACCTCGGCGAGGTCAAAAAGTGTGCGCGTCAAGGTCTGGAACGAGTCCACCACCTCATCAACCTTTGCAGAGGTGTTGATAAGCGTGTATCCGCGAGTGGTGTACGGGCGCTTAATCTTACCCCTCAGATTGAAGAGGGGAACGACGACGCCCATAATATTGTACACGCGAACATCAAACTCTGCAGTCACGGGAATGGCCAGAGAGAGATTTTCCAGCTCCCGCTTACCCACGAGCATCTGGGCCTCCATGAGGGAGGCGTAGGCTTCCTCAAGCTGCTCATGCGCCTTGGAACGCAGGGTCTTTCGTTCAGACACAAGGTCGAAGAACTGCATGACGAGAGAGTCCCGTTTTTTCTTCAGCAGCTCATGGCCTTTTTGCGCCAACATGATGCGTTTTTTTAGCTGGAGCAAAGCCATCCTCGTGGGCTTTATCTGCTCAATGGACATATCACTCACTCTTCTTGCGTGGGTAGTACTTGTCGATATACTTCTGGTCTACACGCTTAAGCTCTTCCTCAGGCAGCATGCCAAGAAGCTTCCATCCGAGGGCGAGCGTTTCGTCTATGGACCGATCCTCATCCTTGCGCTGCTGTACGAACCCTTTTTCAAACTCTTCAGCAAAGGTGAGGTACTGCTTGTCAAGGTCCGAGAGGGCGTCTTCGCCCACAACGGCTACCAGGTCCCTCATCTCCTTGCCTTTGGCGTAGGCACCGAAAAGCTGATTCTGCAGGCCGTCGTGGTCGTCACGGGTCCTGTTTTTCCCTATACCGTCCTTCATGAGACGGGAAAGGGACGGTGACACGTCTATGGGGGGGTAGATACCCTTGCGGAGAAGGTCCCGAGAAACGATGATCTGGCCTTCGGTGATATAGCCGGAGAGGTCGGGTATGGGGTGGTTCATGTCGTCGTCAGGCATGGTAAGAATCGGCATTTGCGTTATCGAACCCTCAAGCCCCTCTATCCTGCCTGCTCGCTCGTAGATGGATGCGAGGTCGGTATACATGTATCCAGGATAACCTCTGCGTCCAGGCACCTCCTCTCGTGCAGCGGAGATTTCTCGAAGCGCCTCACAGTAGTTTGTCATGTCCGTAAGGATGACGAGAAGGTGCATCCCCTTCTCGAAGGCAAGATACTCGGCGGCCGTCAGGGCGACACGAGGGGTGATGATTCGCTCGATGGCTGGGTCGTCGGCAAGGTTGAGGAACATGACCACCTTCTCGAGGGCACCGGTCTTTTTGAAGTTCTCACGGAAAAAGTTTGCTTCCTCATACGTGATACCCATGGCGGCAAAGACAATGCCAAACTCCTCGCCGGTAAGCACTTTTGTCTGACGGGTGATCTGTGCGGCAATTTCGTTGTGCGGCATGCCTGAGCCGGAAAAGATAGGAAGCTTCTGGCCGCGAACAAGGGTGTTCATCCCATCGATGGCAGAAATGCCGGTCTGAATGAAGTCCCTAGGATACTGCCGAGCCGACGGGTTGATAGGAAGACCGTTGATGTCAAGCTCCTTTTCAGGGATGATGTCCGGTCCCTCATCGATGGGCTCGCCCATGCCGTTAAAGACCCTGCCAAGCATGTCCTGGCTCACCGGGAGATGAAGGGTACGGCCGGTGAATCGCACGCGGGTCCCCTTGGTTGAGATGTCGCTGGTACCCTCAAAAACCTGGATGACCGCAACGTCGCCGTTGACCTCGAGTACCTGACCCCGCTTCTTGCCCCCATCAGGGAGGGCAATTTCCACGACCTCAGAGTATCCAACGCCTTCGACGCCTTCGACAATCATGATAGGACCAGATATTTCCTTTATGGTGCTGTATTCTTTTTGAACATCGCTCATCCAATCACCCCGTATACTGGTCGCTCAAGCTAGAAAACTCGGCCCTGAGCGCCGCCTGGTACTCGCCAAGGTAAGACGGCACCTTGGCCTCCTCCACATACTTGAGACGTCCGATGCGCCCGATGGCCGACGTTTGCCGTATCTCCGCCACGGGTACACCACGCTCGACGAGCTTGAGCGCCTCGTCGTAAAAGCTCATGATTGTCTGAAGCATGAGCACCTGCTTTTTTTCTGAACAGAACGAATCAACATCATGGAAGGCGTTCTGCTGCAAAAAGTCCTCGCGAATCATCTGGGCGGCGAGAAGGACGACACGCTCCTTTTCGGGCAGTGCGTCAGGCCCGATGAGCTGTACGATTTCCTTGAGCTCATTCTCCTTTTGCAGCACTTCCATGGCGCGATCACGCGTCTTTCTCCATGTTGTGTCAACATGCTGTGACCACCACCCCTCCACATCATCAAGATAGAGGGAATAGGAGCTTAGCCAGTTGATGGAAGGGAAGTGGCGCTGGTCCTTGAGGGACTTGTCAAGCGCCCAGAAAACCTTCACGACGCGAAGCGTGTTCTGTGTCACCGGCTCGCTGAAATCGCCACCCGGTGGTGATACGGCGCCGATAATAGAAAGGGAACCGGTGTCGCCGTTCAGGGTCTCGACCCGACCGCTGCGCTCATAAAATCCCGCAAGCTTAGAGGCGAGGTACGCAGGGAATCCTGCCTCACCCGGCATTTCCTCGAGCCTGCCGGAAATCTCCCTCAAAGCCTCGGCCCACCGAGACGATGAGTCTGCCATGAGGGCGACGCTGTACCCCATGTCCCTGAAGTACTCTGCAATGGTGACGCCGGTGTAGATTGACGCTTCCCTAGCAGCCACCGGCATGTTCGAGGTATTAGCGATAAGGACGGTACGCTCGGTAATGGGCTTCCCGCTCCGCGGATCTATAAGCTCGGGAAACTCTTTGAGCACCTGTGTCATCTCGTTGCCGCGCTCGCCGCAGCCCACATAGACCACAATTTCGGCATCCGCCCATTTGGCAAGCTGGTGCTGGGTAACGGTCTTTCCCGTCCCGAATCCACCAGGGATACCGGCGGTGCCCCCTTTCGCGATGGGGAAAAACGTGTCAAGGACACGCTGCCCCGTGATGAGGGGAATGGTTGGAGGATACTTCCTCACATAAGGGCGTGCCACACGAACAGGCCATACCTGGTACATTTTTACCTGAACGGTCTTCCCGTCAGCGGTGCGCACTTCGGCAACATCTTCTTCAATATCGTACATGCCTTCGGGCGCAATCTTCACGAGCTCGCCCGAGACGTTTGGCGGCACGAGAATACGGTGTTCCACGAGTTCAGACTCGGTGACTGACCCGATAATGGCTCCCGCAGAGACCGTGGTGCCCGCTGCAACCGAAGGGACAAACTTCCAGGCTTTTCGAGGAAGCTCGTCGCCGGAAAAGCCTCGGTCTATAAAACTGCCCTGAGCAGCCTTAATGGACTCGAGGGGACGCTGTACGCCATCATAGATATTGTGTATAAGCCCGGGACCGAGCTTGACGGAAAGCGGTCTCCCCGTGGCGATGACGACTTCCCCTACCTTGAGGCCGGCCGTCTCTTCGTAGACCTGCATTGTTGCGCGGTCCCTGTTAAGACCTATTATCTCTCCGATAAGCTTTTGTTCACCTACGCGGACCACTTCATACATTTTTGCGCCGGCCATGCCTTCTGCAACAACAACGGGCCCGGATATTTTGATTATCTTTCCTTCTATCACTTCACCACCCCTATAAACTGACACCTACGGCCTTTTTGATAAGGTCTTCAAAGGGATCAAAAGCTGCGCTTTCACCCTTGTCCGGCACCTCGATGATGACGGGGAGAATCTTTTTAGTTTCATTCGTACGATTGATGAGGTCGCGTATGAGGGCCGATACACCATGGGAGATGATGATAATCCCTACGTTCTTGTCTGACGTGACCTCGTGGAATACTTTTTCTGCGGCTGCGCGGTCAGGAAGCACAACATACCGGTCCTTGATGCCGATGAGCCCGAATCCGGTAACCATGTCCTCGTCCCCTATAACTGCCGTTCTCATGACGAAACACCTACGTACTGCTTTATCTTGTCAGGCGAGATGCCTCCAAACGCTCCGATGGCGATGGTCTTGAGCCGACGTACCTCATCCTGCTTTTGGGCAAGATATCCGATGGATGGCCCGATGCCAAGAGGATTCAGCATGGCGACTTCCCTCCCCTTCAGGATTATCATGGCGTTGAGCGCACGCTCCACCACGGCGACATCCTTGTCTTGCTCTAAGGCGGCCATATGGGCCTCCAGAACGGGGGCATACGGCGTGCGTGAAAGGATATTGTGTGCTATGGATATGTCCTCAGCCGTCACGATGCTTTTGAGGTCCTCTGCACTCACATGATAGGTGACATCGAGGAATTTCGATTCGGCATCGTCACGTTCCTCCATGATATTGAGCCGCAGTGCGGCTACGATGTTGATGGCGTCTATCTGCATGCCAAAGTAGTCCTTGAGAAGCAGCGCATTGCGGTCCATAGCGTTGTCCAAGTACTGCCAGAGCGATTCGTAGTAGTACTGGAGCAGGGTCGACTCAATGACCACGAGCTCCTGGTCCTGGACATTGTTGAGGATATGCTCAAACTCGGCGGTCACTGACATGGCCACTTCCTCGACTGTTTGCGACTTGGCAAGCTGTTCTCGTGCAGATGCTGAAAACGTTCCCGTGGCGATGAGGTAGTCCTTGGGGTCTTTTCCCGCATAGAGGCAGCGTAGGGTGCGGATGATGTTTTCGATATCCCACCGCTTAAGAAGCACTTCGAAGACCGGCTTCACCGAAGGCGGGGAGATGGCGTAGACCTGATTATAGACATCTGCAAGGTGATTGTTAAAGGCCCGCTCGATATCGATGATGGTGCATCTCTCCCCCACATATGCCGATATGTAGTCTACATATTCCGTTTCCTTGAGCAGGGTCGCGATATCGTCGAGGGAGCGGGATTCCGAAAGCTCACCATACTGCTCGTTCTTGAGCAGGCGCCCTGTTTTTGCCATGATGCGGGCGTTCGGATAGGCAAAGGGTGCTATTTCATGAACGAGCCCTGCTATCCGCGCCGTGATAATCACGGCAATGATGCCGATGGGAAGCATGAAGAGATACGTCAGGTTCATCACGGTCACCCGAACAGGATTGCTGCAAGCTCCTTGCGGATGTCACGCTTCCTCCGTTCGAGGCGCGTTGCAAAGGTATTGTCGACGATAACGCCGCTGGCAGATACAACCACGACGCCATTCACGCCTTCGTTCGCAAGCGAGAGGGATGTCTTGACACCGGTCTGCGCCTCGATGTCCTTTTCGATTTTGCCTAGAACCGGTTTCAAAGCGGCTGAACCCGCGCCGTCGGTACGGATAACGAGCGTTTCCCCGCCGATGGCAGCACAAGCCTCTGTGGCGATGCGACGCATGACGTCGGCGTACGCCGGTATCGTATCAGGGCTACCAAGGACGGATGCGGCCTCTCCGAGTACCTTCTGCATCTGCCGCTCCTTTGCCTCGAGAACACGCTTGCGCGTATCAAGACGCGCCTGGGACAGGATGCGATTCTTTTCGGTCTGCGCTTCCTGCTTTCCCTTCTTGAGCATTTCCTCTCGCAAGGCGTTGGCTTCGTTCATGGCGCTGCTGACGATCTCCTGTACCTGGTTGTCACCGTAAGTCCGTATGTCCTGCGACTCAGATCGCGCATCGTTAAGGATCTTTTCGACGATTCGCCTTGTTCCTTCCTTTGTTGCCGACCTAATGTCGTACGCCACGCCGTTATCGGTATCCATGCGCCCACCTTATGCTATGCCGAACAGGATCATAAGGATAGACACCGCAAGGCCGAAGACGGCCGCAATCTCTGACATGGCGCCAAAGACGATGTTTTGCGTCAGGAGTGACGAATCCTTTGAGACGGCCCCAATACCGCCAGCACAGGTGATGCCCTGCCCAATGGCGGAAAGCCCCGATAGCCCTGCGGCAAGCCCGGCGCCGATGGCGACGAATCCCGCGGTCTCGGTTATTTCCGTAGACCCTCCCCCAAGAATGCCTGTGAAGTACAGGATGAGGAAGGAGACGATGAGCCCGTAGATAACCTGTGTCTGCGGCAAAAGCTCGAGCAATAGAGAGTTCCTAAAGTTATTCTTGTCTTCTGCGACAGATCCTGCTGCTGCAGCACCTGCAATTCCAATGCCAAGACCGGAACCGATGGCAGCTATTCCGATAGCAAGCCCGGCGCCTATCATGGCCAAAGATACACCATCCAAGGTTTTACCCCCTCTTTGATATTTTCGTATATGTTCGCTTTATCTGCAATGGCTCGAATTTCTTTCCATCAGCATTGTAAAAATAGCTGAAGAACTCCACGTAGTGAAGACGGAGCGAGTGCACGAATGCGCCAAGCCCGTTGATGGCCATGTTAAAGAGATGACCACCAAAGAACATGACGACACCAAGCACCACACCAATTTGGATGCCCCCTATCTTGATGCCCCACATCATGGATGCGAACAGATTCACCACCATGCCGATGCCGGCGGTGGAAAGCGCCATTGCCAGTAACCGTGCGTAGGAGAGCCAGTTGCCCATAAATCCGGGAAAGCTCATGAATCCGGTGATAAGGCCTGCCATACCGTCCCTGATACCGTTTACCATAACGATAATAAGGGATAGGGCGATGGGAACGCCGGCCATGGCAGAAATCACCGTGGTTGACATGCCGAGGCCCATGGCCGCTGCGGCACCGACAATCCCGAACATGAGCAGAAGCCACGAAAGATTCTCGATGACGGCGCTAAGCATCGACACGTTCTTGTTGCGCTGGTAGAATCCCAGCAGATTTGATACGATGAGATGAACGATGCCTATGGCAAGCGAAAAGATGAGAATCTCCATCGCCCCGTAAAGGGGATCGACTATCTTGGGAAGATTCATATTAAGATAGTCCTCGCTTGTCACAAAATCGCCAAAGTAACTGCCAAAGGCTACACCGCACACCGCCGTGGCAATCCCCCCGTAGAAGAGGATAGATGCCACATCATGTACACCGCCCTCCTTTATCATGCGGGCGACCATGAATCCGATGACGGCAATGACGATGCCATAGACAAAGTCCGTCATCATGATGCCGAAAAAGAGCGTGAAGAAGATGGCAAAGAACTTTGTAGGGTCGATCTCCTTGTACCCGGGAAGACCATAGAGCTCGGTGAGCGATTCAAAGGGTTTGAAGAATCCGCTATTGCTGAGAAGAATGCTCGGTTCAACCTCCGGGTCCTTGACCTTGATGATGATACGCTCGAAGGGAAGCAAGCGGGACAGAATCTCCTTCTCCTTTTTTGCCGGAATGAATCCCTCGACGGCGATGACGGTCTTTGTTGCCGCCATCTTTCGGAAGGCATTGGATTTTTCTGCCTCTATCTCCAAGAGCTCCTTGACGATGCGAAGCTTCTTGTCCCACGCGCTGTGGAGCTCGAGAATACGGTCAACGCGCTCGCCGCGCTTTGCCACGAGTTCCTCGCGACGTGCACGAAGGGCGGGGATGACGTCCCGTGGCATGCCTGCAAGGTCTGGGACGGGGACACGCTTAATCGAAAAGCTCGAAAATACCATGTCTATGCTACGCTCACGCTCCCTGAGTGTGGCGATGAACACAAAATTCTTCCAAAACGAGACAGAACAATACCCATCCGTCGCAGAGCATACCGCCTTTGAGATGTCAACAGGATCCTGCTCATTGAGGCGGCCCACGACCTTGAGGGTCTTGTCTGTGGGGCGCATGAGCTGCATGTCCATCTCAACACCCTCTATGTCCTCCATGAAGCTGACATGCTCGTCAATGGAATCCATCTCCTCCTCGATGTCACCGATGTCGCGCTCGATGGCCTTTATCTGTGGATCGAGCTCGTGGATGATGGCCTCGGCCTGTACGATGAGCTCCTCTGCGCTGACAAACTCAATCTCCTCAGGTTCGATGGCCTTTCCCTTTATGGCTTCGATGAAGGAACCTTTGTTATCCGGGGCATAATGACCCAGGAAGTTGAGCATGCGGTCTAGTTGGATTGCCTTTGAAACGCTCTCCCTCGTGGCAGAAGGCACGGGGAAACGGGTACACTTCTCACATTCGATGACTTCAAGGCTCTCCAAGTCGTACAGCTCATTGAGAATAAGGTCTTTGTCATCCTTGAGAATGAGCATCTCAAGCTTGCGCATCGGTGAGGGGGATATCATTCAATCACGCTCTTCACAACGGCGTCTACGGCCTGGGAGAACGAAGCCTCGGCCGTGGTCGCGATATCCTCGAGTTCCTTTTCACCATCCTGCACTATGATTCTTGACTCATTCTGCCCTTGTGAATAATAGAGCTGCTTTAATTTTTTTATTTCTGCTTCAGTTTGTTTAATAGTAGTAGAAAGAATATCATCCCGTTTCCTGTTGGCCTCTTCAACCATCCTCTTGAGTTCGCCTTTGGCGGATTCAACTATCGAAGCAGCCTGCTCTTCAGCGTTTTTTATTTCTAAAAGAGACTCTATCATAAAAGGTGCTCCCAAAAATGTTGGTAAGCAGGACTTGCATTCGAAAAATAAAAAGCTTTCGTACTATTAGATTACAACTTGACTGTAATATTCCTGGTACGATTTATTTCCCTATGTGACAGCCCAAGCGTACAGGCACCCATGACGTTGGATAGCCAATACGAAATGATACGGTCAATTAGGGTTACACCGACGGCAATTGAAGGTACCACACCAAACCCCGAGAAGAGAACGATCATGGCGCCGTCGGTCGTGCCAAATCCTCCCGGTGAAAACGGCACCATGCTCATGAACGAGGATACGACCGCAACCACCGCAAGCACGGTAAACGATATGGTAACACCGAAGGCAACAAAGACGAAGTAGGTGCGCAGTATCCAGAATCCCCAGATGGCCATGGAAAGCGCTGTTGAGAGGACGAGCTTCCGCCGGTCGTGGGCTATTTCACGGATGGTGTTGTGGAACAGCATAAGCGTATCGTCCACACGCTCTTCATAGGTTCCCACCTTATCGGGAAAGAAGCGCTTCAGGGTGCGCATGATGGCGTGCACAAATCGCTTTCCCTGCCGAAAGTTGAAGATAATATAAGATATTACGGCAAGAAGCACCGTTAGAAACAAGATGGCAACGATGAGCGTGACCAGGACGATGCGGTCAACCTCCCAGAAAAGGACCAGGCTAAAGACCCCAAAGTACCCAAGAAGAACATAGGGGAACGTATCGAATATCCGATCGGAAATGACGGTCGCAAAGACCTTGCCCGCATCGATACCGGTGAGCTTGGAAAGGAGATAGGCGCGTAGCGGTTCACCGCCGCCCTTACCAGCGGGCGTGATGTTGTTGACAAAATTGCCCGAAAGAAGCGAAAGGAACAGCTGCCGATACGAGACCTCCACGTCGGGGTCCGTAATGATATGCTTCCATCTGATGCCCCCTATATATATAGATATAAGAGACATGGCGATGGCCACAAGAACGTAATACCCATTAGCACGCTTGAGTGCGGCGTACGCCTGGTCAAATCCCACATCCCGCACCAGCAGGAGGATGATGAGCAGACCAAAGCAGAATGCCGCCAGTGTCTTGAGTATCCTACCTCTTGTCATTCTCACGGGCTTTCCATCCCCTGAAGAGATTTAAAAAAGTATCCCTATATCCGAACCGTATCTCCTCAAGCGGCTCGTCATAAAAGTATATCCTAAGAGCCACCATAACGATGCCCAAAAACATGGGGCCGATGATGATGCCCACGGCACCGAAGGCAAACATGCCCCCAATAATGCCGAGAAGGACGATGGCGGGGTGGATATTGGCCGCCATGCCTGATATCCGCGGGCGAATGTACATCTCTGGGATAAAGGAAACGAAAAAGTACGTTGAAAGCAAGAACACGACGGCAAATCCCGTATCTCCCTGAAATAGATACCATGCAAAGAGAAGAATTTCGACAATCCATGGCCCGATGACCGGTATGAGGTCGAGTATGCCGGTCAGTATGCCGAGTAGGATCGCATTGGGGACCCCCAGGACGTAGAAAACGACAATGGCAATGATCCCCGTGAAAATGGCCTTGAAGATGTACCCTATGATAACGGCCTGGAAGATGATGTCCGTGCTTCTGAGAAAGTGGGAAAAGAGCCCCTTATGTTCAGGTGGCGTTATCTGGACAAGCCGGTCCATAACGCGGTCACCATCGCGAAGGAAGTAGAACGCAAGGACCGCTGCCAGGAGAATTTTGAAAAGGATGAGCGGAAGCGAGGTTGTTACATCTATTGCATAATCATAGACGCCCTGTGCCATCTGGCTGAACTTTTCTGAAAAGCGCTCTAGTGTTGAAGAGCTTACCGAGTCGATGTCCGTACCCAAGAAGCCAAAGAGAGAATCACGTATCTCTGTTATGAGCACATCCATGTTTGAGAAGGACTCCTCAACGATACGGATAAGATCGGAGGATCGAAACGTCGACACGAACTCGTTCGTGATGTATAGGCCGACGAAAATAAGGGGGAGGATGACAGCGGACATCGAAAGAAGGACGGCAATGCTTCCGTACCGCGTCCGGGGTTTAAGAGCAGATGACACCGGCCGGATGAGATAAGCGAGAGCAATTCCTATAACGATAGCGTCGAAGATGGGAAGAAGCGTACGGTACGAAAAATAGAGGATAACGGCAAATCCGCCCAGCGCAGCCAGTTCTAGCTTCCGTACCTCCATGCATCAACACCGGCTTATACGTCGACGGAGAGACCAAGCTTTTCCTGGAGCTCCTTGTACCTATTGCGTACGGTCACCTCAGTGACCTTGGCAACATCGGAGACATCGCGCTGTGTCCTGCGCTCACCCATCTCGATGGAGGCAATATAAAGCGCAGCTGCTGCTACACCCATAGGCCCCCTTCCCGATGTGAGGCCAAGCTTTATGGCCTCGTTAAGAATCTCAATGGCACGCTTTTGTACCGCTCCGGACAGTCCAAGCTCCGAGGCGAATCTCCCGATGTAATCCACAGGGTTCGTAGGGTTGATTTTTATATTAAGCTCCTTGATGACAAACCGGTAGCTGCGGCCAATCTCCTTCTTATCAACACGGGCGTGCTCGGCAATCTCTTCAAGCGTTCGGGGTACCCCGCGCTGCCTGCAGGCGGCATAGAGGCATGCCGCGGTGACAGACTCTATGGAACGGCCCCGAATAAGATTCTGCTCCACCGCCTTGCGGTAGATGATGGCAGCCGTCTCCCGTATGCCACGCGGGAGAGAAAGGTGCGAGGAGATACGGTCTAGTTCCGCCATGGCAAAGGCTAGGTTACGCTCCGCCGCATCGGATACGCGTATACGGCGCTGCCATTTCCTCAATCGGTAAATCTGTGCCCTGCTCGTGGGCGATATATCCTTTCCATGAACATCCTTGTTCCTCCAGTCAATAACGGTGGAGAGACCCTTGTCATGGATAGTATACGTCATGGGCGCACCGACCCTGCCGCGCTTATCGCGCTGGTCACTGTCAAAGGCACGCCATTCCGGTCCCATGTCAAAGTACTTGTCTTTGAGCACAAGCCCGCATGTCATGCAGATAAGCTCGCCCCGGTCAAAATCACGCACCAGCTTGCTGCTGCCGCATTCGGGGCATGCCTGCTTGGTCTTCGTGACATCCTCATTCATTCCCTCACCTCACATACAGTACGGTTCCGCAAAAATTCATAGCCTTGGGAAAAAGCATGACCTTTGCATAGGGGGAATCAACGGGGCCAAAGATATCTACTATGCGTCCAATTTCGTTCATCTGCTTGTCTATCACAACTTTGCCCATATGTCGCGGCGTGATCTTTTCTCCGCGCACAACTACGGTCTTCCCAGAGATTGTGATAACTTCCCCTAATCGTGAAACCATTATATCTATATAACTATCACAATTCTTCTTTATAAAGATTGCGCAAAGTTTTTATATTAATTACATTATTTAATCAAAATAATGTATATAAAATGTCCACAGAAAAGTATATAAAACATTCGGACTAACGTATGGTACCTATTCCTCAGAGGGATCTATTGTGTCGCATCTACGACTTATTGTGCTTGATGTCCTCAAGCCGCATAAACCCATTCTTCCCGATTTTGCCGAACACCTTGCCACACTTGAGAACATACTTGGCGTCAACATGTCTGTTATCGAGATCGACCAGAAGACCGAAACGGTAAAAATATCCATTGAAGGCGTCAACCTTAGCTACGCTGCCATCCAACAGGAGATTGAGTCCCTCGGAGGGACCATACACTCCATTGACAAGGTTGCTGCAGGAAAAAAGATTATCGAGGAAGTGGACACTGCCCAGGATCGTTAGGTTCCCTTGATAACGGATCTCAGGAAGGAGACCCATGACGCAAGGCCCTCACCTTTCCGGCAACTGGTGAGGATGACTGACGAGGACCCGCACGAAACGGCGTCCTTGTGCATCTTTTCTGCTGAAGCCCCGACATAGGGGGCTATGTCCACCTTGTTCACCACGGTCAAATCAGCAGTTTTGAAGATAACGGGGTGCTTGAGTACGATATCATCACCCTCAGAAACGGACACAACGACGACTTTGGCATGCTCGCCGAGGTCAAAGTCCGCAGGACAGATAAGATTGCCGACATTTTCGATGAAAAGCACGTCGAAAGATGCAAGGTCGACGTCCTCAAGCGCATGCTCCACAAAATGCGCGTCAAGATGGCACTCCTTTCCCGTGGATACGGGGATTACCGGAACGCCGTGACGAGCCATGCGCTCGCTGTCGTAGGAAGCAACGACATCGCCGGCAATGCAAGCGATGCGGTACTCGCCCTTGAGCATCTCGATGGCGTGTTCAATGAGACAGGTTTTTCCAGAGCCGATGGCTCCCATCACGTTAAAGACCGTGATGCCATGGCGGTCAAAAAGCTCCCTGTTTTCTGACGCAATGTGTCTGTTGATACGCAGGATATCCTGCCCCATTTTCACATCGGAGACCTTGTGCATGCAATCACTTCGTAATCTGGATGCTCTTAATGAGCATTTCCCTACCTTGGCATATAAACGTATGGGGGGAGCCGCAGTGGGCACAAGAGAAATCAGGGACAAGGTAATGGGACAGCTTGTCGTCAGGGTCGACCGATACCTCGCTAATAGCACCGCAGTCACGGCATTCGACCTTTCCGGGTGCGCCCTCGATAAGAATCTCAGCGCCTTCGGCAAGACTCCCCTCAAAAAAAGATGCAATCCAAAAGGATATCTGTTCCGTATTGATAAGGGAGAGCTCCCCAAAAATCAAGGTGACCGATGTGACCGCACGCGCGCCCTGGGCGCTCGCCTCCCCTAGGACGGCGTCTACCACCGACTGGGCAACTGTGACTTCGTGCATGCCTACCACATAGCACAACCTTTAAAATAATCTTTGTCTGAGCACCAGTATGGATATAAGTACGAAGGACGGTGCCGGTGGCAAGAAAATGCAATCGTTTCTGGAGGATATGGTGCTTTCCATCTTCGGGAACGGCACGGTCGGCGACGTCGGTCTTGGCGAGCTTGACGACGGGGCCTCCTTCGGGTCATACATTATCTCTACAGACGGTCACACGGTACGTCCCCTCTTCTTCAGGGGGGGCAATATAGGAAAGCTTGCCTCATGCGGCACGTACAACGACGTATCCGTCATGGGTGCCCGCCCCCTGCTCCTCACCTGTTCGTTCATCATACAAGCGGGATTCAAAAGGGACGACCTTTGTCGCATCATGCACTCCATGAAAGATGTGGCCAATGAGGTCGGCGCACCCATCGTCGCGGGCGATACGAAGGTCGTTGAAGACCCCATCGGCATGTACATTAGCACCACAGGCGTCGGGTCGTCATGGGAAGGCCTGACCCACAACAACAATATCATCAGCAATACGCGGACGCTACACTCGCAATTTATCACTGACGCCGGACTCCAACCAGGTGACAAGATAATCGTCTCGGGGACTATCGGCGACCACGGCATATCTCTTCTTGCCGAACGTGAAGAGATACCCCTCTCCGGGGGACTGTCTTCCGACGTGGCACCAGTATGGGACATTGTTCGAAGGGCGCTGGAAGAGGGAGGAGTCACCGCCATGAAAGACCCAACGAGAGGGGGATTGTCCGGTGCCCTCAACGAGATGGCCCATAAGTCTGGTGCAGGTATTCTAGTGGAGGAACGTTCCATACCCGTGCAGCCACAGACCCTCGCGGCAGCAGATATTCTCGGGATTAATCATCTCGATGTGGCTAACGAGGGAAAGGTCGTGATGGGGGTTATACAGGAGCACGCCGATGCAGTACTTGCGGCGATACGTTCTTCACCGTAC
>JAHKLV010000133.1 GCA_020854925.1 Candidatus Methanofastidiosia archaeon
CGATGATGCTGCGAAGGGCAAGGAGCGGCGGCGTGTACCAGACATACTTTGTACCGGCGTAGGTGACAATGCGCTCCGGATCGGATATGGCCGTTGAATAGGTCTGCAGGGTAGCATGGTCCTGTCCCACGGTGACGACGGCGTCGATAAGGCCCCGTTTGACGGCGTTGTAAACGATGGCCGTGATGGCACCGCCACTCTGCTTTTTCGTGACAGGTATGGTGGCACGCACCGCCATGGCGCTGATGACGGTTCCAATGCCGTGTTTGTCCTTGTAGGTGTCAATGCGGGGGCAGCAGCTCACGCACGCACCACACGGGACGCAATCCTTTTCGTTCTTGCAGTGCACCGACGCCATAAGGCGGTCGCCGTCAAAGTAGATGGTCTTCATGGGGCAAACCGTGGCGCAGATGCTGCACCCCGTGCACAACCCCACGTTCCAGACGTTGTTCTTCAAGTCAAGGTAGTTGCAGTCTGTCATGATGTCACCGTTCCGTGGTGTAGAGGCCGGAGAAAGGCCGGGCGCTCATGGGTTGTATCTTGGTGAACGTGATGGCGGCTGGGTCCACATCCGTGCCAAACTGGGCGTTGAACTGTGTTATGAGGCCGGTCACCACCTGCAGATCATCTTCTGTAAAGTCCTTGCGGACGGCGGCCACGCCGAGTTGGTGGTCTTCCAGCTCCCCTGCGATGTAGATGGTGCCGCCATGGATGCCGGTACCCACATAGTCCTGCACGATGGCCTCTGTGGCGTCCAGGCCTAGAATAAGGATGATGCCTCCAGCCATGTACTCGCCTAGGAAGGAGCGTGCATAGCCCCCGATGACAATCTTGGGGTATTGTTCACGGTACTGCTTCATATGGATGCCCACACGGTACCCCACGTTCCCCCGTACCATGATGGTGCCGCCGCGCATGCTGTGTCCAACACAGTCGCCGGCGTCGCCGTCGATGATAATGGTCCCGCTTGTCATGGTGTTTCCTGGAGCGTGGTCTGCATTACCGTTTACCCGTATGGACGGCCCGTCCATGAAGGCACCGAGATCTCCCCCCGGAACGCCGTTCACGGTGATGGAGAGGTCCTTTGCCGTGATGCCGTCGGCGATGAATCGCTGCCCCAGCACATTGTTGAGTGTTATGGAGCGCACACCCCCCGCCACCGCTTCACGGATGGTCCTGTTGAGTTCTCGGTAGTCAAGATTTTTGACGTCTATGGTCCGTTCGTTCATGGCATCAGGCCCCCACGGTCTTCACATCAAGTACCTCGAGGATGTTTTCGTCGAGGAGGTATCCGCGTAGGCGGTCCCTATTACCCCGCAGGCTTTCAATGCTGTTGATACCCGCAGCACCCATAAGCTCCTGGAGTTCATGTGTCCAGGCAGTGATGAGATTCGCTACTTTCTGCGCCCCTTCTATTGGGTCGAGGCGGGATACAAGGCGAGGCGTTTGCGTGGCGATGCCCCAGGGGCACATGCCCATGTAACACTTGCCGCATACGCGGCATCCCAAGGCGATGAGGGCTGCCGTGCCGATGTAGACAGCGTCGGCACCAAGTGCAATGGCCTTGGTGAGGTCGGCGCTGTTTCTGAAGCCACCGCTGGCGATGATGGACACTTCGTTCCTGATACCCTGATTCCTCAGTTTTGCGTCAACGCTTGCTATCGCCGCTTCGATGGGTATTCCCACATGGTCGCGAAGAACCTTGGGCGCCGCGCCCGTTCCCCCCTTGAATCCATCGATGACGACGCCGTCAGCATCGGCTCTCGCGATGCCGGCGGCAATGGCTGCCGCATTGTGCACGGCGGCAATCTTGACAAAGACGGGTTTCTTCCAGTCGGTGGCCTCCTTGAGCGCTCGCACGAGCTGTGCGAGGTCCTCGATGCTGTAGATGTCGTGGTGGGGTGCCGGGCTGATGGCATCGCTGCCTACGGGAATCATACGCGTGCGGGATACTTCGGCATCGACCTTTTCGCCGGGAAGATGCCCGCCGATACCTGGTTTCGCCCCCTGTCCTGCCTTTATCTCGATGGCGGCGGAGTTAGCCAGATAGTCTGGCGATACGCCGAATCGACCCGAGGCGACCTGCACGATGATGTTGTCCTTGTAGGCAAGGAGGTCGGGATGCGTGCCACCTTCTCCTGTCCCCATGTACGTTCCAAGACGTTGTGCGGCCATGGCAAAGCTCTTTTGGGCGGCAAGGCTTACCGCCCCATAGCTCATGTGGGCCACCATAATGGGGGTTTCAAGCTTGAGATTGGGCGAAAGGGACGTTTTGAGTTCCACATCCCTGCCGCTTCCTGTTATCTCCACCGTGGCCGGTTTCTTCCCCAGATAGACCCGGGTTTCCATGGGTTCACGCAGCGGGTCGATGCTTGGATTTGTTATCTGACAGGCGTCAAGAAGCAGGCGGTCAAATATCGGCGGGTACGACCGGGCGTTGCCCATACCACCGAGGATGACCCTTCCTGTGTTTGCCTGATTGTAGATGTCCTCCCGGGACTCCTCATCCCAGTGGGGATGGTGCCGGTAGGTTGCCGTGCGTTCGCGGATGGTGATGGCGTCGGCAGGACAAAACGAGATGCACCGGTGGCAGACCACGCAGTTGCTAGGAAAGGTCACGATGCGGTCCTGCTCTTTGCGAAACACGCCGTACGAGCAGTTCTCCTCGCACCTGCCGCACATTCGGCACCTGCTGGGGTCCACGACGACGTCGTACTTGTTGGGAATGTAATTGGCGACACTCATGCCCTGCCCTCCAGCCGTTCCACCACGGGTGTCCCCGCGGGCGGATGGTAGACCCGGTCAAGGTTCGGTTCCATGGCACGGATTGCCGCCTCTTCGCTTGATACGAACGCCGTTTTTCCCCGGTACCCCATGACGAGAGGCCGGAGCTTGATGCGGTCGGTGAGCGCCACGAATCCTCCGGTGTTGCCCACAACGATGGCAAAGGGCCCGTTCATGCTTGCAGAAGCGTAGGCGAGGCGCAGCGCCGTATGCACGTCACGTTCGTTTGGCGCCATCCTGTCGATATCGTCCCAGAAGCGGGGGGCAAGGGCGTGCCCGGCCATTTCCGTCGAGAGCCGGTGCTTTCGTACGAGGAGGTCAAAGAGATAGGTGACGACCTCCGTGTCGGTAAGCATGGTGCACGAATACCCGAAGCTTTCCACATAGCGCATGTTCGTGCCGTATGAGGTAATCTCCCCATTGTGCACGACGCTCCAGTCGAGCAGCCCGAAGGGGTGTGCGCCGCCCCACCATCCCGGCGTGTTTGTGGGATACCTGTTGTGGCCGAGCCAAAGGTAGCCTTTGTACTTGTTTACCATGTAGAAGTTACCCACTTCTTCCGGCCATGCAGAAGCCTTGAAGATGCCCATGTTCTTTCCGGATGAAAAAACGAGTGCGCCGCTCCGTGAAGCGTTGATGTCCATCACCATCTTGAGAATGGCGTCTTTCTCGTCGATTTTGCGGCCGAGAAGCTTTTCGGGGTCGGGCTTGAAAAAGTACCGGTAGGGGATGTGCGACACCTCGACCTTGCGGTCGTCTACGGGTATCTCCTCCGCATGCACGATGTAGCCCCACCGCTCTATCTCCTTTTCCACGCTGAACTTGGCTTCCTTCATGTTGTCAAGGAAGACGTGCAGCGCGTAATCTTCAGCAAATTCGGGGTAGATACCATAGGCGGCGTAACCCGCTCCCTGTCCATTTCCCCGTTCGTTCATTCGGGATAGCCCGTTTTTGATCATCGAGCCGTTGACCCGTCTACCGTCCTTGTTGAGCATTCCTATTATTCCGCACATGGTGACACCAGCATCGCGCGTATCTTCGGCCTACCGGCCGAATTGATTATAAATTCTTTGATGAGATGTATTTAAACATCTATTTTTTATATTTTTTCATTTATTATACGTCATATTGAAACAATAATTCTTTTAATATATACTATTAGATTATTTTACATATAAAGGTATAGAATTCATGGCATTTAGTTATACGTTGTAATAGCAAATATTTATATGTTTTGCTCGGCACGCAACCACAAAGTTTATATACTGTTATGCATCATGATGCATAATGTCCCGACCCACGAAGGATCGCCTTATCGCCTACGAACCGGATGTCGTCTATTTCAAGCCAAAGGGCATACCTCTCCGTAAGCTCCAGGAAGTGAGCCTTACCCTTGATGAGTTTGAGTCCCTACGGCTAAGCGATCATTGCTGCCTTTCGCAGTCTGAAGGCGCAGAGAAGATGGGCATACACCAGTCCACGTTCCAGCGCACCTTGTCACGTGCGCGGGGAAAGATAGCAGAGGCCCTTGTCAATGGCATGGCTATTCGCATCGTGGGCGGCCCGTACTGTGTCCTTCCCCAGGAAGACGCCGTATGCGCACAGGATCTGGAGCGGGAACGGGGGACATACCGGGGTGAATCAATGAAAATAGCTTTTTCAACAATGGGTTCGACTCAAGAAGACCCTGTCGAGCCACGATTTGGCCGCTGCGCGCGGTTCCTCGTCTACGACCCACACACCAAGGAAACGACCATCTTGGAAAATGAGGGTGCTGCCGGCGGAGGGGCCGGCATTCAGGCAGCAGAGCTTCTCGCCCGCAATGGCGTGACTGTTGTGGTAACGGGGCATACGGGCGCAAACGCCACCACGACGCTGGAGGCCGCCGGTATCCGCGTCGTCACCGCTGCGGGGTCCCCCATACGTGAGGCACTAGCGCGAGTTCTCAACGAGTCGCCGGCACAAGGTGAATGATCATGAAAATCGCAATTCCCACAATGGACCTGGAAGGCATGGATGCCATCGTCGGTCAGCATTTCGGCAGCTCGCCTGCTTACACGCTCTACGACACAGAGAGCGGGACTGTACAGTCCGTCCCCAACGCATCGCGACACATGGGTGGGCAGGGATACCCCCCTGAGATCCTCCACGGCCTCGGCGTGAACGTGCTGGTGTGCAAGGGCCTTGGCATTAAGGCTCTCGACATGTTTTCCTCCATGGGCATCGAGGTACTAACCGGTGCCGGTGAAACGGTCCGCGACACCATTGCGCTCTGGAAGGAAGGAAAGCTTTGCCAGGCGTCACGTAACTCCGCGTGCCAAGGTCACAGTCATTAAGGGGGCCACCAGGTGAGGATGAACACCGAGTGTGTCCTGTGCTTCCAGCGGCAGGCATTGGAGGCAGTACGTATGGCCGGGGCATCCGATGCCACGGAGAGTGGCACGATTGCCGCGGTCATGCGCAGCCTTCTCGACATCCCATGGGACGCCAGGCCACCCCTCATGGCCCAGGCAGTCCATTCGCTCGTCCGGTTGCGATTAGGAGGCATCGACCCCTATGCCCGTATCAAGCAGGAAGACAACGAACATGCCCGCGTCCTCTATACCACCCTACAGTCGCTCGTCGCATCCTCACCTGACCCCCTCCGTACCGCTGTCGGCATCGCCATCCTTGGTAACAGCATGGACGCTGCGCCCGCCCATGCGCGGGACGGCAGGGCTGACGTTGTGTCAGCCGTAGACACGCCTCTTGCCATAGACCACACCCCCGCACTTTCTGCGGCCCTCTCGAGCGCATCCCGTGTACTCGTCCTTGCGGACAATGCGGGGGAGATCTTTTGCGACCGCCTGCTCATCGAGACCATCCGTACGCTGTACGGCGACAAGGATGTGGTCGTCGGGGTCAAGGGCGGCCCGATTCTGAATGATGCCACAGAAGCTGATGCAGTGGCAGCCGGCATCGACCGGCTTCCCGGGTGCACGCTAGCGTATGTAAGCAATGGCGAAGCAGGAACGGGCCTTGCCCGCGAGTCCCCTTCGTTTCGTGCATACCTGGACACCTTTGACGTCGTTATGGCAAAGGGCCAGGGAAACTACGAGATGCTAAGCGATGAATCCGATGTCTTTTTCCTTTTTAAGGTCAAATGTCCCCTTGTCGCGCGCCATGCGGGCGTTCCCGTAGGTTCGCTGGTATGCGGACGGGCCGTGTGAGGTGGTGACATGCTGCGAATAGCCGTTGTGAGCGGCAAGGGCGGGGTGGGAAAGACCACGGTAGCCGCCAATCTTGCCGCCGCCATCGCCCCCTGCACGCTTTACGACTGCGATGTCGAGGAACCCAACGCACACCACTACCTGCCCTTTGATAGTCAGGCATGTGCCAGCGCAACGGTCTTGCGCCCCGTGGTGGATGAGGACCGGTGCACCCATTGCGGTGCATGTTCTGCTTTTTGCAGGCATCGCGCCCTTGCCGTCCTTCCCTCCTCCGTGCTTTTATTTGCCCATAACTGCGTTTCCTGCGGCGGATGTGCCATGGTCTGCCCAGAAGCTGCCATCGCCGAAGTGCCGGTGCCCATAGGCACCCTTCGGCATGGGACGAGCGGTTCCGTCACGCTTGTCCAAGGCTCCCTTTCCGTGGGCGAGGCCCGGGCCCCGCCCCTCATCAAGGTGGTCAAACAGGAGGACGGGCCAGGCCCCGCCCTCCTTGACGCGCCACCGGGAAGCTCGTGCCCCGCCGTCGAGACGCTCAAAGGGTGCGATTATGCCATCCTTGTCACCGAACCCACCTCCTTTGCCTTCCACGACCTTACCGCCATTGCGGATGTGGTCAGCGAAAGCGGCATCCCCCATGGCGTCCTTATCAACAGGGATGGCGCGCCGTGCCCCGAGCTCCATGCGTTCCTTTCCCGCCGCGGCATCCCCCTGCTGGGTTCTCTACCCATGAGTAGGGATATTGCACGGATAGGGTCTGAGGGGGGGCTTCTCGTGCGGAGCGACCCGGCTGTGTGGGTCCCCTTCTTCGCCTCTATCTATGAAACAGTCCGCAGGCAGGTGGGCAAATGACCGAGCTTGTGTTTATCAGTGGCAAGGGCGGCACGGGCAAGACCACCGTCACCCTTGGATACCTTATGGCCTGCGGTGCAGGCGCCGTTGTCGATGCAGACACCGATGCGTCGAACCTGCCGGTGGCGTTGTGCCCGTCCCGCTCCTGGGGCGAGGACGTGTACGGCAACGAGAAGGCTGTTGTGGACGCATCCCTCTGCACACGCTGCGGAAGATGTGCCGAGGTGTGCCGATACGACGCCATCCCCCATCCGGGGGAGGTGTGCGAGGCATCATGCGAGGGGTGCGGGGTGTGCGCGCTCGTGTGCCCCGAGGATGCCATCACGTTTGTGCCCCATGTGTGTGGGCAGGCGTGTGCGGGAACGACGGCATACGGCACCCTCTACTATGCCGCCATGGAGCCGGGAGAGGAAGGGACGGGACTCATCGTCTCACGTCTCCGGCGCCGTGCCAGGGAGGGGTCGCCTGATTCCCCTATCGTCATTGACGGTCCCCCTGGCCTCGGTTGTCCTGTCATCGCCTCGCTTTCGGGCGCGGATGCCGCGGTCATCGTGACCGAGCCCACGGTCTCGGGGCAAAGCGACCTTGCGCGCGTTGCCGAGCTCTGCATGGCCATGGACCTGCGTTTTGGTGTGTGTGTGAATCGGCATGACATCAATCCTGCCATTACCGGAGCCATACGCACATGGTGTGCTGACCGCGATATACCCTACATCGGCCAGGTCCCGTACTGTCCTGCCCTTGCCGCTGCCGCCGCGACGGGCGATGCAGGGCGGTGCGTCCAGACAGAGGCGTGGCCTGACCTTCGGGCCGTCTGCGAGGCGGCAGAGGCATTAACGCACGCTGCCGGGCACCCATGAAAAAGTATTTATGCCCATTCGACCCCTCAATGATAGTACCACCGGCCGTGATTACCATGAAGATAAAAGAAGCTCGGCATCTCCGTTCGATGTCACCTCTTGAGATGGGCGAACTGCTTGGCCTGTCCTTTTCTGAAGATGAGGCCCGCGCCTTTTCCGACAGCATGCTCCTCGCCCAGCAGTATCTCAAATACCGTTCCGACTATGTGTTTGGCAAGAAGGCGCTCCGGAATTCTGACGAGGAACGCTGGTACCGCCGATTCCTTTATGACATGCTTCAGCGGCCGAAGCTTCTCTCGTTCCTTGACGCACCATATCTCAACAAGATACGGTCAGTCGTTGCAGAGCTTGAGGGCCTTGGCCTGGCGTTTCCCCTGGAGTGCCTTTGGGTCGACAGTCTCTACGACAAGACCATCGAAGCCATCGCGGCAAAGCCGGTCACCTCATTCTACGATCTTACGTACTTTGTCGGCGAATGTGACGACGCTGTGGCAACGTCGCTTGAGCAAAAAATCCGTGCCGTGCCCGAGCACGACGCCTCGTATGTTGTCATGGAGTAGGGATTGTTACCGGTCACGTTCCTTTTTCTTTTCGTATGCTTGATAGAAGGTGCAGTCGCCGTGCCACCGGCAATCGCCGCATACCGCCTCGATGGATTCCCATGACGTGAAGGCATGGTCAACGGCATCGTAGAGCTCACCGATGGCGTATGCACGCTGCCGAAGCCGTAGCGCGTCGAGGATGATGGCATCCATGCGTTCCACGGTGTCACCATAAAGCGTACATGCGTCGTTGGTGCGGTGGGGGCAGACCGCGCAGATGTCGTCAGCAACTGCGACGACGGTGCAGTGCTCGCCACGGGCAAGGCGCGTGATGACGGCTGCCATGTGCTGCACGAAACGGGGCGAATAGCCTTTTCCCTGAAATCCCCTCATACAGAAAAGATGGTGGGCCCGTATGCGCATGCGCGCTCATCGGGTCCGAAATATAAAAAGATGACGGGCGTGTCATGCCCGAATCTGTCCGTCGCCAAAAACTATCCATTTGGCGCAGGTGAGCTCTTCGAGCCCCATGGGGCCGCGGGCATGGATCTTGTCTGTCGATATGCCAATCTCCGCTCCCAGGCCGAACTCGGCACCGTCGGTAAAGCGTGTGGAAGCGTTGATATAGACGGCTGAGGAATCCACCTCTCTCAAAAAGCGCATCCCCCTGGCATAATCCTTCGTGACGATGGCGTCGCTGTGGTGTGAACCGTACCTGTTGATGTGGTCTATCGCCTCATCGATGCCCGAAACGACACGTATCGAAAGGATAAGGTCGAGGTACTCGGTGTACCAGTCATCCTCCGTTGCAGGCTCTATGCCCATCAGGACAGAGAGCGTCTTGTCGCACCCCCTGAGGCTGACGTTGCAGGCGCACAGGGCGTCACGCACTGCGGGAAGGAACTCACGTGCCACATCGGCATGCACGAGGAGGGTCTCCATGGCATTGCAGACACCGGGGCGCTGGACCTTGGCATTGACGGCGATGGCCTTTGCCGTCTCGAGGTCGGCACCGCTGTCCACATAGACATGGCAGACGCCCTTGTAGTGCTTGATGACCGGCATCGTGGCGGTGGTCGAGACGGCACGGATAAGGCCTTCCCCGCCCCGGGGTATGACAAGGTCGAGATATTCGTTCAGGGTGAGCAGTTCGTTGGTGACGGCACGGTCGCTGCTTTCCACGTACTGGACGACGCGTCGGTCGATGCCGGCGGCATCAAGCGCGCCGGCAATGACGCTCACGAGCGCCATGTTTGAATGCACCGCTTCCGAACCGCCTTTCAAGACGGTGGCGTTTCCTGACTTGAAGCAGAGGGCAAAGGCGTCAACGGTGACGTTCGGCCGTGCCTCATAGATGATGAGTATTGAACCGATGGGGACCTGCATCCTCCCCACGAGAAGCCCGTTGGGCATGCGCTTGAGCTCTTGCACGCGTCCCACGGGGTCGGGGAGCGCGATAATGTCGAGCACGCCCTGTGCCATGGCGGCTATCCGCTGTGGCGTCAGGGCGAGCCGGTCAAGGAGTGCGGCGCTTAGGCCTTTCTTCCTGCCGGCGGCAAGGTCCTTCTCGTTTTCTGCGAGGAGGTATGCCTCCTGTTCAAGCAGTGCGTCGTGGAGAAGGGAGAGGCATGCGTTTTTCTGTTCCGTGCTGAGCGCGGCGAGGGAGTACCAAGCCTCCTTGGATGCGGCGCCGATGGTCTGTGCTTCTGTCATGGGGTATCCTCCGTGTGTGGCACAAAGAGCGTGCCGCAGTGTTCGCCCCTGGCAATCCGTTCGATGATGCCGTCCTCGAATCCGTTGGCGATGATGACGGGGATGCCGTGGGACGTTGCTCGCTGGGCAGCCTGTATCTTGGAGCACATGCCCCCGACGGAACACAGGCCGTTGGACTGGCCGGCCGAATTGCAGATGTCGGGTGTTATCTCGTCGATAACCTCGTAGCGGTGCGCCCCCGGGCAGACCGTGGGGTCGGCGTCGTAGAGGCCGTCGGTGTCGGTAAGCAGGATGAGCAGTTCCGCATTGGCAATCTGGGCGACATACGCAGCGAGGTTGTCGTTGTCGCCGAATTGAATTTCCTCCGTGGCAATCGTGTCGTTCTCGTTGATGATGGGCACGATGCCATAGTCAACAAGCGTGTGGATAGTGTTGTGGGCGTTCGTATAGCCTGGTTCACCGGAGATGCCGTCCTTCGTGAGGAGGACCTGGGCGATGGTGACGCCCCGCTTCTGGAAGAGCTTCTCATACTGATTCATGAGCTTGTTCTGCCCGATGGCGGCGGCTGCCTGCTTTTTTGCCATCTCCCGTGGGCGCCGGTCAAGCCCCATGGCGTGGAGACCGAGGCCGATGGCGCCGGACGACACCACGATGACACCCTTGTGTTCCTTTATATTGGCTATCTGATCCGTAATCTTGCTCAGGGACTCTATACGCACCTCGTTTGTGCGCACATCCGTAATGAGCGATGTCCCAAGCTTGATTACATAGATCCCAGTAGTCGCGGCAACAAGAATCACCTTCTAGAGCTGATATGCCATCTCATGCAGGGAGCATTTTTAAGTATTTCTCTTCTGCCTTGTCGTATGCGCGGCGCAGGGGTGCCGGGCAGGAGGATGTAACACATGGCACAGGGCATTGAGTGCACATACTATACCGACGGGGCGGCACGGGGCAATCCCGGCCCGGCAGCAGCAGCGTTTGTCTGCGTCGAGGATGGAGAAGTGACCCATCGCTACGCCCGATGCTTGGGTAGGGCCACCAACAATGTGGCAGAGTACCGGGCCGTCATCGCGGCTCTTGAGCACGCGATGTCGCGCGGCTGCAGGAACATCGCCATCGTATCAGACTCACAGCTGGTCATCCGGCAGCTTTCCGGTTCATGGCAGGTCAAAAAGGAGCATCTTCGCGCCCTCTTTGACGAGGCCAAGGAACGTGAGCGCCGATTCGAGACGGTACGCTATGGAAACGTGCGGCGCACCGACCGGTACATTACCATGGCGGATGCGCTTGCCAACGAGGCCCTCGACACCGCCCGCGGCGGCGGCAGTACCCTTAAATAGGATGCAGACGAGGGATTCTATCGAGCGTGATAGACATGGAAGACATTTGTAGATACGCCCTCGGGGTGGCCGAGCCACAGGCCTCCTATGCCGAGGTAAAGGCCGAGCGCCTTTCTCTCAACGAATTCGTCATCAAGAATGGGAAGCCAGAGGTCTCGGGATTCGACAAGTCCTTTGGCATCTCTGTGCGGGTGCTTGTCGGCGGCGCCATGGGATTTGCCTCCACCAACAATCTCGAGCGCGTCAATGTCCGTGCCGTGGTGGAGCGCGCATGCGCCATGGCTCGCGGAGCCTCGCCCCTTATCAAGCATCCCATCTCCCTTTCATCGGAAGAACCGCATCCGTCTGTCTCCTATGTGGTGAAGCAGCGCGAGCCTCTGGCAGACGTCGGTCCCGAGGAGAAGCTCGAGGCCCTTCTCGGCGTCCAGGCTGCGCTTCCTCCCTCCACCACCCTTGCCGGGTCCTACATGGAGCTCTATGACTCGGTGACGGAAAAATACTATGTGAACTCTGAAGGCTCCTCCATTTCTTCATCGATTCCACGCATCGGCTTTTTCGGATTCGTCACCGTTGCTGCCCAAGACCACTCTGCCCAGGCCATGCTCCAAAAAGGCGCCGCCATGGGGTGGGAGGCCATGCGGGCGTGGGACCTCCCTTCGTACGTTGCCTCCGAGGTCAGCACGCTGGATACCGTCCTGCGCACCGGCGCCAAGGCGCCCGAGGGCCCCATGGATGTCATCTGCGGGCCGGAGGTCACCGGGATTGCTTCCCACGAGTCCTGCGGACACCCGTATGAGGCAGACCGCATCCTGGGCTGCGAGGCGGCGCAGGCGGGAGAATCATTCGTATCCCCCTCCATGCTGGGAACGCGCATCGGCAGCGAGCTCGTGACCTTGGTGGACGACCCTACCCTGCCCGATTCCTACGGGTACTACCTCTACGACGATGAAGGGGTGCAGGCGCGCCGCAGGGAGCTTATCAAGGGGGGCGTCATCAACGAGTTTTTGCACAACAGGGAGACCGCATCCCAGCTCGGCCTTGCCTCGAACGGGTCCGCCCGGTGCAATCAGTACAACAGGGAGCCCATTGTGCGCATGGCAAACACCTACGTCGAGGCGGGTGAGTGGTCCCGCGACGAGATCATCGAGGAGACCCGGCGCGGCGTTCTCATCAACTCGTTTACCGAGTGGAATATCGATGACCGGCGCTACAATCAGCGCTATGTGTCCCGGGAGGCATATTACATTGAGGACGGCGAGCTGCGCCACCCGCTCAAGCGCGCGGTGCTCGAGGTGACGACGCCAACCTTCTGGTCATCTGTCGATGCCGTGGCTGATGATGTGGCCTTTTTTGCTGGCAATTGCGGCAAGGGTGAGCCCATGCAGGGCATCCCCGTTTTCATGGGGGGCCCGTCGCTGCGTCTCCACGCCATCCGCTTGGGGGTGGGGGCATGAATCCACAGGAGATAGTCGACGCCTGCCTTGCCTTGGGGGCCGACGATGTCGTCTGTCACGTGGGCACGACGACGAAAAAGCAGATACGATTCGCCAACAGCGCCATCACCGCCTCGAAGCTCTGGGACAGTGTTTCGGCAAGCATCCTCGTGGCCAAGGACCAGCGCGTGGTGGCGACATCGCTTAACGACCCTTCGCAGTTGGATGCCACCCTTGACCAGATCTTCAAGCTCACGCGTGTCCTTGGTCCCAACGAGGCGTACCGCGGCATCGCCAAGGGCCCCTTCACCTACCGGGCCGTTCCCGTGGACACCACGGAGACGGTGGAGGAGGATGTCATCGCACAGGTCTTTTCCGTCGCCGACGAGTGCCGGGCGGCGGGGGTGCTGTACAACATCTCTTCAAGCGACGAGATGGCGACGTCATCGGGCGCCGCGGGAACGGATGAGGGCTCAGCCATAGAACTCTCCGTACGCATGTTCGCCGACGACACGTCATCGGGCCATGCCGTCTCCTGCTCCCGGACCCTTGAGGACTTCGACCCGGAGGGTGCGTGCCAGCGGGCACGGGACATTGCGCTCATGTCGCGTAATGCGCGGATGGGTTCAGAGGGGCGCACCGACGTGCTCTTCTCGCCGCTCTGCTTTGCCAACCTGCTTGACCACATGTCCTTCCAGCTTTCCGCCTTTTATGTCGACAGCGGGCTTTCCTTCTTCAAGGGGA
>JAHKLV010000226.1 GCA_020854925.1 Candidatus Methanofastidiosia archaeon
CGGAAAGATTGTAGTGAAAAAGGATTATATGCTCCTTAAAGAGGGCGATATTATCGCTCCAGAGGTGGCAAAGATCCTGAACAAGCTGGGCATCGAGCCGCTCGAAGTCGGCATGAATCTCTATGCCGTGTACGAAAACGGCTTCATCTTTGAGGCAAAGGATCTTCGCATCGACGAAGAGCTCATCGCCACCCAGTTCGGCCAGGCGTACGCCCAGGCGTTCAATCTTGCCGTCAACGCTGCCATACCCAACGGAAAGACCATCAATGTGCTCTTGGGTCTTGCCTTTACGAAGGCACGCAACCTTGCCGTCAACGCCGGCATTGTCAACAGCGCAAGCTTGCCACTCATCCTTTCAAAGGCCTATGTGGAGATGCTTGCCATCGCTCGCGCCGTAGGAAACGAGGCGCTTGACGAGGAACTGGTGGCAAAGCTCGGAGCGGCGGCCGCAGCGGCGGTCGCCGCCGCACCGGCACAGGAACACACGGATGATGACGAATCCGAGGACGAACCCAAAGAGGAAGCGTCCGAAGAAGATGCCATGGAAGGGCTTGGAGCTCTGTTTGGATAACCAGATTACACATCAAGTGGAGGTATAGAAATGGAATACGTATACGCTACAATGATCTTGCATGCTGCTGGTAAAGAGATCTCAGATGAGGCCATCGGAAAGATTCTCACCGCTGCTGGCGTAGAAGTTGATGAAGCTCGTGTGAAGGCACTCATTGCCGCTCTCGAGCACGTTGACATCGAGGATGCCATCAGCAAGGCAGCCGCCGTTGCCGCGCCCGCGGCAGCCCCTGCCGCCGCAGCAGCAGCCGGATCAACGGAAGCAGCAGCCGAAGAGGAAGAGCAGGAAGAAGAGGCCTCTGAGGAAGAAGCTCTCGAAGGACTCGGTGCCCTGTTCGGTTAAACACCATAAAGAATCAAAGGGGAAAAGACCTGTTCTTTTCCCTTTCTTTACTCTTTTTCTTATTATCCTTTCAGTTATGGACGTTCTTCTACAAGCTCAACACAGCCGATGCGACCCACGCCCTTGCAGGCGCTCAGCACATCAGAGAGAAGCTGGAACATGGACGCTACCTCGGTGCTGACATAGGTATCGCTTGCCCAGGCCTCCTTGACATCGTCAAGGAATCGAATAGCATCCTCATGCGTTATCTTGCAGAGACGAGCGTCGGGGGCGTCAAAAAACTCGATATGGTAGGCATCTCCTTCCTGGATATCCAAAAAGGCCTTGATGATGCCGATGTCACCGTGGCGGACATTGATGGAGATGGTATTGAACAGCTCGTACTCATACGGATTGTTGTGTATGCAGACGCTTCCCTTCATAATCACACCTACCTAATGTTACCGGTTGCCATAATAAAGATTGCGCCCCTTTTTCCGGAACAGGCTCAAGAGCGTGCCCTTGATACATGGCAAGCGCATGCATAGGTGCACGGAAAAGCCGTACGTCCCCTTATTTTACCGTAACGCTCTTGGCAAGATTTCTCGGCTTGTCTATGGGAAGGCCCTTGTCAAGGGCAATATAGTAGGCAAAGAGCTGTCCCACGATGTTGGCAAGGATTGAAAAGGACCCAACAGGGCCGTGAGGAACGAGAAATGTCGGCTGAAAGGACGACTCATCAGAGGTGATGAGTGCATGGGCACCACGCGATACCACTTCTTGGGTATTCGAGTACATGTCAAGGTCGTTGTTCTGTATAAAGGAAAAGACCACGGTCCCTTCCTCGATGAGCGCAATGGTGCCGTGCTTGAGCTCCCCTCCCATCATGCCCTCGGCATGGATATAGGCTATTTCTTTCAGCTTGAGGGCGACCTCCCTCGAGAGAGGATATGAAATGCCGCGTCCGATGACATAAATGTCATGTGCGCCAGACAAAGCCGGGGCCTGGTCCTTCACAAGCGGCTCTGTGCACGAAATGGTTTCCGCAATCAGGTCCGGCATGACCGAGACATCCGTTCCCAAGCCCAGAAGCTGTGCAAGGTGCATAAGGACAAGGACTTGGTTCGTATACGTTTTTGTCGAAGCGACACAAATCTCCTGCCCCGCCATAATCTCGATGGACAGCGAGGAAAGGCGCTGGATGGACGAGTAGGGTACGTTCACGATGGAAACGATGGTGGCGCCACGGGACGTGGCATGCTTGACGGCCTTGACAACATCCATGGTCTCGCCGCTCTGGGAAATGGCAACCACAAGCGTGTCACGGTCCGCAAGGACATAGTTCTGGAATTCCGATGCGATAAGGGTATGCGCCTCGATACCGATTGAGTTGAGAAGGTAGACGCCCACAAGAGACGCATGGTACGAGGTACCGGCTGCCACGAAAAGGACGCGCGAAGCGCGCTTGGCCATGTCTGCAAAGGAGGCCATGCGCTTATGCTGGTCATGTGAAAGGGATTCGATGAGCCTGAGGGCGGCATCGGGTTGTTCGTGGATCTCCTTAATCATGTAGTGGGGGTACACATCGCCGATGGCGACCGTGCCAGTCCAGGAGACCTGAGTCACCTCCTTGCGGATGGGAGTGCCTGCAGAGAAGAAGGTGCACGACGAGGGCGTCACAAAGGCATATTCGTCATCCTCAAAAAAGAGGGCCTTGGTCGTGGCATCGGAAAACGCGTAGATGTCAGATGCGATGACATATCCGTCGGGAAGCATGCCGGCCACCAGCGGTGAGTCGCGCTTCATAGCGTACAGCGTGTCGTCACCTTTTCTGAGAAGCAGTATGGCGAAGGTGCCGTGGGCCTTCTCAAAAAACG
>JAHKLV010000070.1 GCA_020854925.1 Candidatus Methanofastidiosia archaeon
ACTTCTCACCTCCTGCACCTACACGTTTGCCCCCGCCTCCCTCTCCTGTATCGTCGGTGCATCGGGAACGGGAAAGACCTCCCTTCTCATGCTCCTCAACGGACTTGTCTCGCCATCAAGCGGAACGGTCATGTGCGACGGGACAGACATCTTCACAGGAGACCTTCCCTCGTACCGGAGCAAGGTCATCCTCCAATTCCAGGAACCGCCCACCTTTCCCGGGACGGCACGTGACAACCTCATGCTCCCCTTCTCCCTTGCCAAGCACCGTGCTGCCGTTCCCACCATAGAACCGATTGAAGCCGCCGTGCGGGCATGCGGACTGAGCGTATCCCTCCTCGACCAGGAGATGGACACGCTTTCCGGCGGGGAGAAACAGCGTCTCTGCCTTGCGCGTTCTCTGCTGCTCAAGCCTTCAATCCTCCTTCTCGACGAACCCACCTCCGCGCTTGACCCACGAAGCGAAGATGACATCTGCGCGCTCCTGCGTGAAACGTCTAAAGATACGACCGTTATCTGCGTGACCCATTCGCGTGCGCTCATAGCCAAAGCCGACCACGTGGCCGCACTCGAGGAACGCCACCTCGCCGAGGTGCCACTGGCGGCATCCGAACGTATCGTCCGGCTGCTGGAGGGGTCCTGATGGCAACGGACATCGTGGACATCTCACTGGCGGGACTCGTGATGACCTACACCATGTACAGCGTCGTGGTGGCTGCCGTGCATCTTCGTGGTATGGGTATTGCTCAAGACATGGTGTATGGCATGGTGCGCATGACCGTCCAGCTTGTGGCCGCGGGCGTGGTGCTTGAATACGTCTTTTCCGTTGACCGCTGGTATCTTGTCGTGGCCATCCTCGTCTACTTCCTCCTCATGGCCTCACGTATCGTCTTTAGGAGGGTGGGGGGCCGTTCACGCGCACTTCAGCGGAATGTCGTGACTGCCATTGCCGCCGGGGGTGGCACGGTTCTTGCGGTCTTTATGCTCTTTACGACGGGTCATGCCACCATCCTGGACCCGCGCTACGCTATTCCGCTAGGGGGCATGATAATCGGGAACGCCATGAGCGGGTGTGCCCTCGCCTATGAGCGCTATCATGCGGCAGTGCAGAAAGGCGCCCGCCAGATAGAGACGCTCCTTTCCATGGGGGCCACAGCGGGCGAGGCTTCGTCGGCCATGGTGCGTGAATCCATAAAGGCGGCATTTCTTCCCCAGATACTCACCATGACGGCCATGGGGCTGGTGATGCTGCCCGGCATGATGACCGGACAGATTCTCTCCGGGACGCTTCCCCTCGTCGCCATCAAGTACCAGGTAGCCATCATGCTTGCCATCGTGAGCAGCAACGCCGTGGTCGCCACCGCCATCGTGATGCTTGAGTCTCGGCAGATCTTTAACAGGTACCACCAGTTTGTGGCAGTGCCGTATGAAAAATCTTTTAAAACGAAACAAAAACGTACATGAAAGGAACGATGACGGTGATTATGTGAGTGAAGTGTTCTGGGCTGACAAGTCCGCACAACAAGTTATTGAACGTGCGCCTGATGCGCCACGGTATATCACGGAATGCGGCCTCGGTGCCTCGGGCATCCCCCATGTAGGCAGCGTAGGGGACGGCATACGGTCCTACGTTGTCACCCTTGCCATCCAGGACAAGGGATATGATTCCCTCTTCCAGGCCTACTCTGACGACAGGGACGGGCTCAGGAAGATTCCCTACGGATTCCCCTCTTCGCTTCGGGAGTACGTGGGAAACCCCGTATCGCATATTCCCGACCCGTTCGGCTGCCACGACTCCTTTGGCAGGCACATCTCCTCGCTTCTGACAGACGCCTTTGACGACATCGGCATCGCGTACCGATTCCAGTCAAGCGATGACGCATACAAGGACGGGATGCTGGACGACGAGATTCTCACCCTGCTCGAGCGCTCGCAGGAGGCCGGCGCGCTCATCAGGGAGGTGACGGGCCAGGAAAAGTACCTTGGCCAGTACCCCTACTTCGCCATCTGCGAGGAATGCGGAAAGATTTACACCACTAGGGTCACCGGCTTTGACCGGGCAGCCAAGACCGTGACCTATGCCTGCGACGGCGAGTTTGTGGGCAAGGATTCCACCACGGGGGAGGACATCCCCGTGAAGGGGTGCGGCCACGTGGGCACGACAAGCATCAGGAACGGAAAGCTTGCCTGGAAGGTTGAGTTTGCCGCACGCTGGAAGGCCTTTGACGTCGCCTTTGAGGCCTTTGGAAAAGACATCCTCGAATCGGTCAAGGTAAACGACCTTGTTGGTGAGCGCATCCTCGGGTATACCCGCCCCGTGCACGCCTTTTACGAGATGTTCGTAGAGCGCGGGGGAGGGAAGATATCAAAGTCCAAGGGTAATGTCTTCACACCACAGAAGTGGCTCACCTACGGCTCCCCCCAGTCGCTCGTGCTCCTCATGCTCAAACGCCTTGCCTATTCCCGTGTGGTAGATCTTGAAGAGATACCTAAGCTCATGGACGAGGTCGACTATCTCCAGTCCGTCTACTTCAACAGGGAATCGATTAAGAACGAGCGGGAGCGGGAGCACGTGCGCCGCCTCTATGAGTATGTCATGTTCAAGGACATACCCGCAACACCGCTGGACACGGTGCCCTACGGCATCATTGCCAACATAGCGGCAGTACTCCCCGCCTCGACGCCAAACAGGGAAGACATTATCATGAACATCCTCGAAAACTCGGGGAAGCTTCCCAAAAAGACCGACG
This sequence comes from Candidatus Methanofastidiosia archaeon, assembly GCA_020854925.1. GTDB lineage: Archaea > Methanobacteriota_B > Thermococci > Methanofastidiosales > NM3 > JAHKLV01. The sequence continues at coordinate 2,751 of JAHKLV010000070.1, forward strand.
ACGCCTCTCGGGAAGAGGTGCTTCGGCGCATCGGCTATGCCACCTCCTGGGTACAGGACGCAGGGACGGCGCTCGAGCACGGGCATACGGAGATGACAGATGCGGAGCGTGCCGCCCTTGCCGACCTATCCGAACGGATAGATGAATCGATGGATCCCGAAGCACTACAGGGTGCGGTCTTTTCCTGCGCCCAAGACCACGGCGTGAAACCAGCAGCCATGTTCAAGCTGCTCTATCTCATTCTTCTCGGTGTCCCGAGGGGCCCCAAGGCGGGAACGCTCGTCTCCCTTATCGGCGTCCCTCGTGTGAGGGACCTCATCG
>JAHKLV010000098.1 GCA_020854925.1 Candidatus Methanofastidiosia archaeon
AGGGCCCTACTCTAGACGAAAGCCCCACCGGCGTCAATGCCTGACCCCACGGAGCGTCGGGAACGATGGAGTCCGTGCCATCGCAGGAGTGGGCCGAAGATCGCCCGATGGGCGGCGGCCCTGTCGTCGAAACACCCTTTCGGGTCCATAGCCCGGCGACGCATCGGGAATCGGTCCACGGCCGGCAGGGGCCCCGGTGACCTCCCCGGGGTGTACGATGTCCCATTCGCCTTCCGGAAACGTCGGCGACCAGGTATATTGATGGGACTGGAAGCCTTATGTGAACCCGAAACGGCCGTTTGGAGGGTGACGCCATGCCTCGTCGTCTCGTACTCGTGTTTGCCGCCTTGGTGTTCGGATGGGTCGGCCGGGCCGGCGCCCACCGGCCGATTTTTAGCGATCAGCCCGGCACGGACCCGAAAACGGCCGTGCCCGTCTCCGAGCCCGAGGTCTCACAGGTCATCTACCGCGAACTGACCGACGCGGCCCCGCAGCTTTGGCTGACGCTGACCGTCGCGGGCCCGCACGAGCTGTACGTTCAGCTCGGGCTGCCGGCGCTGGAGCGGCTTCGTTCTTTTCGCCCACAGGTTTTGGTCGTCGGCCCGGGCCTGCCTGAAATCGCCGCCCCGATCACACTGCCCGAGGGCGCCGGAGCCGTGGCGTTCTCCACGCAGGACGTGGCCGAACCCCGGTTCTTCCACGAGCCCTTCACACGGACCGATTCGTGGATTCTGGGCAGTTGGACGGTGTCCTTGCCGCAGGCCGGACGCTACTACGTCGTGGCCTGTGATCCATCCGGCCAGCGGGGGAAACTGTGGCTGTCCGTGGGACGTAAGGAGCGATTCTCCGTGACCGACTGGCTGTCGATGGGCGAATGGACCCGGCGGATCCGGGCGTTTCACGAGACCGACCAGACCGCCTCGCCAAACCGATCCGCAGACATCCCCACATCCGAACGGCATGCCCCCCAAGAACGCCGCCCGCGCGAACCCCGCGAGGGGACCGAATGGTGCAACGTGTGGATTCCGCACGCGAACAACGAAGACCTTCCGCGGGTGCTGCTGGTGGGCGATTCGATCACGCAGCAGTACTACGGACACGTGGCCGCGGCCCTGGAGGGCAAGGCCCACTGCGCCTATGTGACCACCTCGTGGAGCGTGTGCAACCCCGCTTTCCGCACGCAACTGGAGGTTGTCCTGTCGCAGTACGGTTTTGCCGCGATCCACTTCAACAACGGCCTGCACGGCTTCGGGTACACCGAGCCGCAATATGAACAGGCCCTGAAAGAGACCCTGACGTGGCTGGCCGGCCATTGCCCGTCCGGTCGGCTGACCGTCGCCAACAGCACACCCATTCGACCCGGCCCGGAGCGTGCCGCGACCAACGACCGCATCAGGCGGCGAAACGACATCGTCGCCGCCCTGGCCAAGAAGATGGGCCTGCCGCTCAACGACCTGCATACGCCGATGATCGGGCAGGGCCAGTCCTACACGGACGATTACCACTTTGCGGACGGTGCCCGCCGGATCCAGGCCACCCAGGTTGCCCGGCATATTACGGAGGCCCTCACGCCATAGCAGGTTGTTGAAAAAGTGTCACCCCGGACCCCGGATCGAGTCCGGGGCAGGCTTTGATCCGGGGTCCACGCTCGACGCGCGGTGTTCTCTGCAGGCAAAGCGTGGATTCCCGGTGGAGTGGAAACGCGCCGCAGGCGGGCGGAAATGACAAGAAGGGCCCGTTTCTGGTATACTGTCGAGCAGCGCGGCCCCGGCTGCAGCGGGTTGGCTGCGAACCGGGGCCTGAGTCGGGCAGTCGGGCACTTATCCGTTGTCTATGTCGAGCCCTCGCCGGCAAACAGCCTCGGCGCGAACTCGATCAGGTAGTCGCGCCAGTTGAGCCAGGTATGTCCGCCATCCGTCTCCTGGTACACGACATCGAGGCCGTGCTTCTTGAGCATCTCCACCGTCGCCCGCGAGGTGCCCACGAGGAAGTCATCCTTGCCCGTGCCGAACCACACCAGTCGAAGCCCCTTCTTCAGTTCCGCGTTGTCCAGGACCGCGGCGTGTTGCGTCTCCCACGACGAATCCCCGTCGCCGCCCGGGCCGCCCGTGATGCCGAAGATGCCCGAGCTGAACACGCCGATGTACGCGAACTTCTCCAGGTTCGAGAACGCGATGTTGAGCGTCTGGGCCCCGCCCATGGACAATCCGGCGATGGCCCGGTCCTCCCGACCCGTGCGGACGCGATAGTGCTCTTCCACATACGGCATGATGTCGCCCACGAAGTCCTGCCCAAACTCGTCGACGGCCCGTCGCAACCCGTCCCCGCCGCGGCCAAACGAGAACGACCGGGTGTGGCCGGCCGGCATGACCACGATCATCGGCTGGGCCTTGCCGGCGGCGATCAGGTTGTCCAGGATGAACCCGGCCCGACCCACCGTGCTCCAGGAATCGTCGCAGTCCATCGCCCCGTGCAGCAGGTAGAACACCGGGTAGCGCCGCGTGCCGGACTCGTACCCCGGCGGGGTGTACACGTGCATGCGGCGGAACATCTTGAGCGACTTGGAATAGTAGGTCACCTCGGCCACGGCGCCGTGCGGGACGTCCCGGGTGTCCATCAGGTCATGGCCACCGACGACCACCAGGCTCCACACGTGGCTGTTCGATTGGCTCGTGATGGGGTTGCGCGGGTCCACGACCGGCACCCCATCCACGTCGAAACGATAGCGGTAGGCCCCCGCCGGAACCGGACCGACCGTCGCCTCCCACACGTCCTGCTCGCCCTTGACCAAATCCACGCCACGGCCGGTGCCGGGGATGTCGCCGGCATTGAGACGGACCGCCTCAGCCTTGGGCGCCAACAGGCGAAACGTGATTTGCCTGTCGGAGGTGACCTCGGGTGAGACCACCTGCGGGCCACCGAAACCGCCGGGCTGAGCCGGCGCGGGCGCCGTCCACGTCATCAGGACCAGGGCCGCCACGGCCAGGGTCCACAGGGTGCTTGTGTGCCTGTTCATGAGCCTTCTCCTTTTCCAACATGTTGGTGGGTCTGTTTCGCGGACGGCGTGCCGCCGCGCCGATCCTGCAGCATCGCATGCGATATGCAATCCAAATACTGGATAAGCGTCTGTATCTGATCCGGCTGAAACGGGAGCGCCAGGATCTCTTGCAAGGGTTTGATCTGACCGCACAGGCGCTCATACATCCGCCGGCCCTTGGGCGTGAGCGTCACGCGGAGGGCCCGGCCGTCGTCCGGGTGCCGGCGGCGACGCACCAGCCCGCGCCGCTCCAGCAGAACGAGCATGGCCCGCACCGTGTTGGGATCGCTGGAGGCCTCGTGGGCCAGCTCCCGTTGCGTGACGCCGTCCCGCTCGATCAGCAGGGCCAGCAGCACGAATTGATCGGCCGTCATGCCCTGCGGGGCCAGCCAGGCGTTGGTCTGCCGGTGCATCCGCAGATACGCCGCCCGCAGCGCCATCGCGATGTCGTGACCGCCAGCCATCGAGCCCTCCACGGCGAAATAATACGTATACGTATTACCCGCCCTCAGTGTACCCCTCGGGCGCCCCCTGTCAAGCCTGAATTCGGCCCGGTGTGGCCCATTATCCCGTGCTCGTGCATTGAGTGCGACCGAACCGACAGGCTGCGTTGAGCCCGCGGGGCGAATCGGCTATACTGGTAACCCGCCCGGCGGTCGAGCGGGGCACGATGGGTGGTTTGTCTATGGAGGCGCGGCGATGGATTCGGGTCAACGAGGGCTTTTCTGGAATGCACTTCTCGCGGCGATGGTGCTTTGCGCTCCGGCCACAATGCCTTTGTCGCTCGGCGCCGAAACCACCGAATCGGTCGCCATCCTGTACGTGGCCGTCGACGGCGACGATCACTGGAC
>JAHKLV010000172.1 GCA_020854925.1 Candidatus Methanofastidiosia archaeon
CCCTTCCCACCACGCGGGGGGATTCCGATGCCGCATCGGCGGCAAGCACCTGGATGAGGGTCGCCTGTGCCTGGGGGCCCACTTGGCGGGGAACGAGCCCGGCAGAGGCATACATGTCGTAATAGTACGAGACCGAAATGACAAATCCTTCCAGGGCGGGGTCGGCGAGGATGGCTTTCTTGAGCGATTCCAGTGCATAGAGGCTGTCAAGAGACGTGACGGGCCCCGAGACGAGCACCGTCTCGAGCGACTGTCCACCGAATTCCTCGAAGATGAGGTTGGTGGCGATGATGGATTCCTTGTCCCCCGGGAGGAAAGCTGATTGGTCCGTTTCCATGGTGATGCCGGGGATGCCCGACGCAAGGACGAGCGTGACAAGCAGGATGCCAACAAGCACCGCATACGGCCGGTGCTCGCAGTGTGTTGAGATGGATTCTAGGAGATTGGGTATGGAAATCACCTTCTATGTGATACTATCATGTGGATAATGTGTGAAACGTGCCCATTTCCTTATAAGAATATTATGTTTTCAGAGACCTTCCTTTTCCCCTGATAGGCTTCTTTCTTTACAGTGGGAAGAACTCTGGCGGTGGAACCTCTCGTGAAGAGCATAAGTGTTTTATAGGTATCTTTCACTGAAATGCTGTGATAATATGAACGTTCGCTCATTCGCGTTACTCTTCCTCGTCCTGGGAGCCGTCCTGGCCGCAGGATGCGTGTCAGGTGGCGGTGAATCCACCACCACGGCGCCTCCGACCACCGCCGCCCCCACGACGGCAGCGCCCACCACCACGGCGCCTCCGACCACCGCCGCCCCCACGACGGCAGCGCCCACCACCACGGCGCCTCCGACAACACTTCCGCCAACTACCGCCCCGCCGTATGTGGATATCAAGGAGGTAGGCGCATCAGACACCAATGGAGGGTTCAAGGTTACGGTCCTTCGTGTCGGGTATTTCACCCACCCCCAGTACAACACCGCCGGGCCGCTCGTGACACATTTTAGGGTCGATCTTACCGTGGAGAACACGATTAACGCAGCACGCTCGATTTACCCGAACATTAACTGCTACATCGTTGACGACACAAAGAAGCGATGGCCTGTCTATTTCGTAGGAAGCCCCACTGGCCTAAGTGGCGAATACGCTCCACGGGAATCCCGGACGGGCTATATCGTCTTTAGCGAGGTCCCAGAAGACTCATCCCAGCTCACGTTCACCATCGAGATCCCCACAGCAAATCTGCCCGTCAAGGTGGAGATTCCCTTCAGCTACCCGTAAGCTGCGGCGCGGGTGCACCTTCCCCTGCCGGTTCCCTGCTGAGGGAGACGGCATGGGTTTATTAATGCGGAAATACCAGTGCGGGTATGAATGCGTACGTTGACGAAGGAGGCGATGGATTGGCAGGGCCCTGCTGCCGTTTTTCCACGGCGGGGTGTGGCTCATGATGTTTCGTGAGGAGATGCGGGCACCAGAGGAATACACCTACCTCAACACGGCTGCCACCTCCCCGCTTCCTCGATTCGTGTGCGGGGCCGTGGATTCTTTCATGGAGTCCCGCGCCCGGTGCGCCGAATGTGCATGGGACGCCTGGATGGAACACGTCACGTTGGCCAGGGACCGTGTCGCCGCGCTCATCGGTGCGTCTCGTGATGAGATAGCGTTTCTCAAGAATACCGGCGAAGGGCTTAACACCGCCTGCGCCATGATGGGTCCTCGCGGTGAGGTGGTAACGACGGGAGAGGAGTTTCCCTCTAACTTCCTCCCTTGGGCCGCGAGTCACCGTACCGTGCGAACGGTCGCTCCGCGTGAAGACGGCCGCTACCTTGTCGAGGACTTCGAGGAGGCAATCGGGACACATACCTCCGTGGTGTCCCTATCTGAGGTGACCTACACCACGGGGGCAAGGCTTCCCACAAAGGACATCGCGTCACTTGCCCACGATAACGGTGCGCTCGTCGTGTCCGATGCCGTACAGGCGCTCGGTGCCGTCAGAATGAATGTTCGGGAGTTAGGCATCGATATATTGTGCTGTGGCGGGCACAAGTGGCTTATGTCCCCCTTTGGTGTCGGCATCTTCTACCTCTCTTCCGATCTGCTTGACCGGTACGACCCCCCGTACGTGGGATGGGCGTCCCTTGAGGATGAGACCGACTTCAGCCTGACCAACACACGGCTTGCGGCAAGCGCGCGCAAGTTTGAGATAGGCAATCTCAACTTTGCCGGCATCTACGGCCTCTCCGCATCGGTGGGCGCCATGCTGGCGTATGGGCCTGACCGCTTGGAGGACGAGGTGCTTACCCTTGCCGGTTATCTCAAAAAGCGCCTTGGTGCGGCCGGGTTGGCGGTGACGACACCACCGAAAGACCAGGCAGGCATCGTCTCATATCGGTCTGCCCACCCCGCGCAGACCGTCTCGGCGCTCATGCGCCGTCGAATCGTCGTCGCCGAGCGCGGGGGCGTGCGCATCTCGCCGCACGTCTGGAACACCAAGGAGGAGCTGGATGAGGCCGTCGAGGCCATCGTTGAGGTGGA
>JAHKLV010000049.1 GCA_020854925.1 Candidatus Methanofastidiosia archaeon
GAATACGAGCCGCTTGTCGTCGACAACGGCGATAGACCCCTTGGGGGAAACGTTCGGCACACCACCCTTTGTGGCAGTGGCGGCATAGACGAGATGCTCCTTTTGGAGCAACTCCATCACTTCCTTGGTAAGTGCGGCCATGGTATACACCGTCTTCCCCTTTGATAGTTACATTTATATATTTAATCGTTAGAAAAATATACCTTGTATAGTGGACTACACCAAAGGCTATTTCCATGGACACGACAGAAGAGCTAACAGGTCGCCTCGCCGAGCTTTCCCGTAAAATAGAATCGCTTGAGCAGACGGTGCGCAGGTCTATCGAGGCAACTTCACAGATGCACGTTGACACGCTGGTGGAAGGAACGAGGGCATCTATGCTTGCCTCGCTCGTACGACATGTACAGGACGACAATCTCGCCACACTAGAAGACGGCATGCCCCGGTCCTGTGAGATGCACGAACGCTGCAAAGACAAGCTCGCACTCATCCTAAGGGAAACGATGGAGGTACTCGCGGGGGAACAAGGGGAGGATGCCCTTGAAGACAAAAAGCGGGAGCTCTCGTCGCTTTTTGCCTCCGCACCCTTTGAGGCGTGCGCCTTTTGCAAGGAACGGGCGGAGGAGCTCCTTGAAAAGCAGATCCGTCTCATGCGCTCCATGCGCCTGTACAAGACACAGGACCAGGAACGGCAAGATATCTCGTGCATCTGTTCCGACGTGGTGGTTACCGACATCCTCGAACCCGTGGCCAACAAGCAGCGGCTTTACATGCTTCAGTCGCTCGCACGCCAGACCATGACCTTTAGCGCCCTTTCCGAGCTTACGGGGCTTCGAGGAGGAAATCTCCTCTTCCACCTCTCAAAGCTCATCGAGAAGGAAATGGTCATACAGCGCCATGAGCGGGGCGACTATATGATTACGGAACGCGGCTACCGTACGCTTGTCGCCCTGGGTGAACTGGCCTCACAGATGTAACGAGGCGCGGCACAGCAATCGTTTTATGTCTGAAAACAGAATATGAGGCAATGAGACTCCTTGGCATGATCGGAGGCCTGGGCTGGCCGTCCACGGTGGAATACTATACAAAGCTCAACACGCTCGTGGAGAGGGAGCGTGGTACCTTCCACTCTGCGCCCCTCCTGCTCTTCTCTCTTGAATTTGCACCCATTCTGCGCCTTCAGGGGGCCGGCCGCTGGCAAGAGGTGGGAGACATGATGTGTGATACCGCCTCCCGGTTGGAGAAAGCTGGTGCACAGGGCCTTATCCTGTGCTCAAACACCATGCACACGGTGGCAGACCGCATCGAGGACGCCGTCGGCATCCCGCTTCTCCATGTTGCCGACGCCGTGGCTTCCGTACTCGCTGCACAAGGTGTGAAGCGTGCCGGCCTTTTAGGGACCAGGTACACCATGGAGGGCTCGTTCTACTCCACCCGACTGGAAGAGCGATTTGATATCGAGGTCCTCACTCCAGAAAAGAAGGAACGGGATCGCATCAACAGCATCATCTACAACCAGCTTGCCAAGGGCATCATCACCGACGCATCGAAAGAGGTGGCACGGGATGCTGCCGCAGGCCTGGAAGAGCGAGGTGCGCAGGCACTTATCGTCGGCTGCACAGAGCTTCCCATGGTCTTGTCGCAGAATGATGTAGGGCTCCCGCTCTTCGAGACGCTCCCCCTCCACATGCAGGCAGCGGCAGACTTCATACTGGATAAAGAGGAATGAACGGATTCATTCCTCAAAGGCGGCGCAGCATGCGTCAAATCCCATGTCAAAGGCTGCCCGATTTGCCTCCACGGTCTTTGGAGGCACGATGCGTTCCACCGCCTCCCTTGCGTCATCTGCCTTGAGGGGAAATCCCTTCACGCCGCATGCCGCACCAAGAAGGACAACGTTTTCTGCCCGCGCCGTTCCTGCCTTTTCAGCCAACGCAAGGGCGTCAAGCGCGACGATGGAGGTCGTCACGCCCCGCAGGCGTTCCATGATGTCCGCAAGGGCAAAGTAGTCGTGGTCTGCGGCGCCGGCATCAACGAGTGCAGCCGTTTCGAGAGGCGGGTGGATGACCCTGCTACTCATCACGATGGGCGCACCTTCGCGTAGGTACTCAAGGTAGCGCAGCGCCTCGGTAGCCTCCATGGCAATGGCAAGGTCTGCCTCCCCATAGGCGATAAGGGGCGAGAGGGCATCCGCGCCGATACGGAGGTGGACCGATATCGACCCACTCCGTTGCGAGAGACCGTGCTGCTCCCCCGTTACGATATGGGTGCCCGTCTTGGCGCAGACCTCCCCGAAGACGCTGGAAAGAAGCATGAGCCCCTGGCCGCCCACGCCCGAGAGAATGATGTTGTACGCGTCCTTCATGCGCCATCACCTCCGCGAGGATTGATAGCGCCCACAGGACACATCTTGGCGCAAACATTGCAGCCGTTGCAGAGGTCGGCCTGAATGACGCTCTTTTTCGTGGCTTCGTCAAGCTGTATGGCGGGACAATGAACCTTCCTCACACAGGCATAGATGGCGTCGCAGACACCGTGGTCCACGGCATTGGGCACGATGGGAGTACCCGCCTTCCGTCGCAGGCGGTCATTATACAGCGCGCAGGGCCCGTTGGAGATAACAACGCGCACGCCCGTATGCGCAAGCGCCTCCTTGATGATAGGTATGTTGCCCTTGGGGTCAAAGGTGTCGACAGGATAGACATGCTCGACGCCGATGCCCCGTACCACCTGCTCGATGTTTAGTCGCGTCACGGGAAGGGGCCCGAAATCGGAACCGGGATTCGGCTGCTGGCCCGTCATGGCGGTGACGCTGTTGTTGAAGATGACGAGGAGGAGATTGTGGTTGTTGTGCACCGCGTTCACGAGCCCGGGAAGCGCGGCATGGAAAAAGGTCGAGTCCCCCACAAAGGCTACCACCTGGTCTGAAAGCACATGCTGCATCCCCGACGAAACACCAAGGGAGGCACCCATGCACAGCAGGCTGTCTGAACTGTTGTAGGGCTCCATGAGGTACATGGAGTAGCAGCCGATGTCGTTATTAAGCACATAATCGGTCCCTTTGAGGGCCATGTACACCGACCAAAGCGTTGCCCGGTGCGGGCAGCCAGGACAGAAGATAGGTGACCGGTGGGGTATGCCCTCCTTGAGCGCCTCCACCTTCACACGGTGCGCCTCATAGGGTGGCGCACCATCGATGCCAAGCGCAGACGAAAGCCCCTGGACGACAACAGGAATGGAGTATTCGCCGACATAGGGGAAGTCACCGCTCATCTTGCCAAGAATATGGACATGGGGTGCCGTCTCCTGGGCGATGGATCGCACCTCCCGCTCGAGATAGGGCATGAGCTCCTCCACTACTACTACTGTCCGTTTTCCCTGCAAAAACGCGGCGATTGTGGCGGTAGGCAGGGGATGGGTCATGCCGAGCTTGAGCACCGATGGCGAGATGCCAAGCGTCTGAAGCGACTCGATGGTGTAGAGGTACGAGACGCCCGATGTGATGATGCCAATATCGCCCTCGCCTTCAGAGACGGTGGTAAAGGGGCATTCAGCGGCATCTCGCTGCATGAGCGCCAGAGACGCCAAGCGCTCGCCCTTGAGCTTTCTGGCAGTTGCCGAGAGGGTGAAGTAGGGCGCACGTACATCCTTCCACGGATGGCGCGAACGAGGGGAACGCTTCACCTGACCCACGGAGACGAGACTGCTTTGATGATTGACGCGTGTCGTGGTGCGTATCATGACCACCATCCCATACCGTTCTGAAAGCTCGTACGCATAGGCCACCATGTCGTGCGCCTCCTGAGCCGTTGCCGGCTCGAGCATGGGCACATGCGCGGGAAATGCAAAGAATCTGCCGTCCTGCTCGCTTTGTGATGAGTGTGCATGGGGATCGTCGGCTATGAGCAAGACCATGCCCCCCCGCACACCGGTATACCCGATGCTGTAAAAGGCATCGCTGGCGACATTGAGGCCGACACTTTTCATCGACGTAAACGAGCGGACGCCAGCAAAGGAGGCACCGGCAGCCGTTTCAAAGGCCACTTTTTCATTGGCGGCTACCTCGACGACAAGATCGTCAAACGAAGGTGCAAACGCACCCATGGTATCAAGGATCTCGCTCGTAGGCGAGCCAGGATAAAAGGCGGCAACCTTGACGTCGGCCTCGAGAAGGGCACGGGCTACGGCCTCGTTGGCAAGCATGTATGCTGTTTTCGGTTTTGTATCTACCAGTTCAGAAAAACCCACTGTTCCACCTCCCCTCACCTATGCACGGTAACGTTAATATATTTTTTTAAATCTCCCCTGGGTTTCTGTACATAGGTATATTAACACGGGAGAGCAAAGAAAATGCGGCGATATCATGGAGGAAGAAGAATCCAAAAGCTGCAAGCTGCCGCAAGGGACACAAATCTGTCCTCGGTGTCAACACCACTTCGTACCCGATGAAGGTCTGGAATCATCACCGGACCCAAAAAACAAGGGAAAGGATGAGCTCAACGTGCTCACGTCATGCCCTGTCTGCGGACATAACTTCAAGCCACGAGGCACATCCCACTAGGCGATTACCATGCGTAGGTGTCCCATGTCCAGATAGCGTCAAGTGGGTCTTTCTTCTTATGAGACCCAGTTGTGTCGGGATATCCTACGGTAAGGATAGCTACCACCTTCTTGTCTTCGGGTATCGCGAAAAGGTCCTTGACCTTCGATTCGTCAAAGGCACCTATCCAGCAGGTACCGAGTCCAAGCTCGGTGGCCTGGAGCACCATATGGTCAAAGGCGATGGAAAGATCGGCCACGTCCCACGGTGATGCCACGGAGGGGTCCACGATGCCAACAATGGCAATCGGCGCGGTGCCAATCCACGACTGCCCGTTGCATGCCTCGACAAGCGCCGGCCCGGGATGCGTCACCACGTACTTGCGATGCTGCCTGTTGCGGGCGGAGGGGGAAAGACGCGCGGCCTCAAGAAGGAGTAAGAGGTCCTTTTCGGCGACGGGGGCATCTTTGTACGCCCGTACGCTCCAGCGGTTTTGTATGGCTTCAGACACATTCATATGCTCACCATAGTCCCTTGGCATCTCACCATATATAACAATATCCGAGAAGAACCCACGATAAGAGGGCCACGACGTTTGCCGCAGAAGGAAGGATAAGTGGTGCTCCGACCGGGATTCGAACCCGAGTCACAGGCTCGAGAGGCCTGAATGATTGGCCGGACTACACTATCGGAGCACAGTAATCGACACATGTCATTTTCTTTTAAAAACTTTTCGTTAAAGGGCGGACACCCTTACGGGGTGTCAACGACCAACGATTAAAACCAAGTGGCTTGCACTTCCCATCACTCATGACAAGGGATATGGATGGCTGCCCCATAGCTGTTCATACTGCAGCCACATGATAATATTTTTTAGATGTCACGGTGATGGCTTGTGTGAACAATATGAGTGAGACCGTTATCGATAGCATACTCAAGGCACGGTACCTGAGGGCAGGCGAGACAACGTATGAAGACATCTGCAATCGTGTGGCTGGTGCCCTTGCAGAAACTGAGGACGAGCGCCAAGCATACTTTGACGCGATGCGCACGCTTGCGTTTCTTCCAAACTCCCCAACGCTCATGAATGCAGGGACCGAATTGGGCCAGCTTTCCGCCTGTTTTACGCTCAAGGTGGGAGACTCCATACCGGAGATTTTTAGCGCACTCGAGTGGGGTGCGCTCATTCACAAGAGCGGGGGTGGCACGGGATACAACTTCTCATCCATACGGCCAGAGGGTTCTCCGGTACAGTCGACAGAAGGTGTCGCTTCAGGGCCCGTCTCTTTCATGAAAATATTTAATGCCGCTACGGAAGTCATCAAGCAAGGCGGTAGAAGGAGGGGGGCCAACATGGGCATCCTCAACGTCTGGCACCCCGATATCCTCTCCTTTATCAAGGCAAAGACCGAAGAGGGCGAGCTCTCGAACTTCAACATTTCCATCATGCTCAACGATGCCTTCATGCGCCACGTGGAGGCGGGGCACATGGACGACGTCTGGTTGACGCACCCGCACACGGGCGCGCGTGTCACGATAGGCGAGATCTGGACCAGCATCGTCGACGGCATATGGAAAAACGGCGAGCCAGGCGTCCTGTTCTACGACGCCATCAACGAAGGGAATCCCACGCCCCAGCTTGGACCCATAGACACGACCAATCCCTGTGGGGAGCAGCCGCTGCTGCATTTTGAAAGCTGCGTGCTCGGTTCCATCAACCTTTCAAAATTCGTTCACGAGGGGGCTTTGGACATCGAGAGACTGGAAGGGATGACCCGCATGGCCGTCCGCTTCCTCGATGCCGTCATCGACCGTAATCAGTTCCCCATCCCCGCCATTGAGGAGGCTACGCGGCTGACACGCAAGATTGGACTCGGGATTATGGGCATGCACGACATGCTCCTCGAGCTCGGGCTTGCCTACGATTCGAAGGAGGGAAGGGAGTTGTGCGGTCAGGTAATGGCCTGCATCAACGCAGCCGCCATCGAAGAGTCTTCCCACTTGGCGCAGAAAAAGGGCTGTTTCCCCGCATGGGAGGGAAGCGTCTGGGGGGAGACGCCCATGAGGAACGCCGCCCTTACCACCGTGGCGCCAACCGGAACCATCTCTCTCCTCGCAGGATGCTCAAGCGGCATCGAGCCGGTCTTTTCCTACGCCTACACCAGGAAAAACACCGTGGGCAAGACCTTTGATATCATACACCCCCTCTTCGGCCAACGGCTACGCTCAGTCCTGCGGGAAGAAGGTGTGCAGGGTGAGGAGGCCGAAAGTCGATACAAGGGCGTCATGGAGCACGTGCACACCACCGGATCCATCCAGGACATCCCTTGGCTGCCCGACACGTTCAAGCGCATCTTCAAGACGGCGCTTGACATCTCTTGGGAAGACCACGTAGCCATGCAGATTGCGCTGCAGCGCCATGTGCACGCTTCCATTTCCAAGACTATCAACATGCCGAAAGAAGCGACAAAGGACGATGTGGAACGTGCCATTGTTATGGCGTGGCGTGGGGGCCTCAAAGGCATGACCATCTATCGGACGGGGAGCAGGGAGGACGTGGTCCTCGACCTCAAGCGGGAAGAAGTACCCGCAGCAAGGGAC
>JAHKLV010000232.1 GCA_020854925.1 Candidatus Methanofastidiosia archaeon
ACGGGCTCGTGGGCGTCGACCCAGAGCTGTAAAACGGTGGCCGATTGCGTCTGATCCCGGGGCATCCATTCGACGATCATCTGACCCGTCTCCAGGTGCAGCGTCTGGCGAAATGAAGCGGCCCCGCCAAAGGGGTTGGGATGCAGGCTTACCCGCACCTTGCCGACCTTGAGCAGGCGGGCATTGTCCCCCCACGCATCGGTCTTGCCGATGTAGAAGCACAGATCGCCGCTCGGCTCGACCCAGGCGTTCAGGCTGATGTCCCCGTTGCCCAAGGGCATCGAGCCGGAGGCATCCCGGCTGGGCGTGGTCCAGGTGACGTCGTATTGGTCGATCGGTCCGGCCACGGCGATCGCCGCCAGCAGACCCAGCCACAACAGACCCCGCCGATGTGCGTGTCGCATGGGGTTGCCTTTCTTGCTCAGCATGATCAGTCCTTTTTGCATGTGGTCATCGATCGGCCTGATCCGCATCCGGTTGGGCGGATCGGCGCGGCGTCCACTCCCGGCCAGCGAACCATTGTATCGTATGGGGGATCGCTTCGCACGCCCGGTTCAGGGTGCCGAGCCTGGCGGCGCCGGCACGCGGATCGCCGGTGGGTCGGGCCGGTTCATGCCGGTACCGAGATAAAAGCCCGGCTGCGTGGGCTGGTTATAGCCGACGTTCTGCCAGGCGACGCTGAGCCGGTAGACCGGATCGTGCGCCAGCGTCGTGAGCCGATGCTTGGTGGGGATTGTACTGGTGTACAACCGCAGCGCGCGGTTGTCGCTGGTGCGCCACAGAACCTCTTCGCGCCAATCGCCCAGCACATCCGCCGCCAGACAGGGGTTGGCCTTGCTGCCGTTATTGGCGGCGCAACCCTCGGCATAAAGCACAACCGATTCGCGCCCGGCCGGGGCGTCCCACTTGGTGATCGCCGTGCCGCTGAGCAACTCGCGGGACAGATCGCCGTCCCACCAGACGGCCATGTTGCAGGAACGGGGCTTGGCCCTGGAGACACGGTTGCCTTTACAGTCGTAAAGCCCGTCGGAGGAGTTGGCCCAACATTCATAGCCGGGGTATCGTGGGTCGATGTCGGCGGCCATACCCCGGCCGGGGTCGTCCAACGGCAGGCCCCACAGCACGCGGCCGGTCGCCGCATCCCGCAGGTTGGCCCCATGCGCATGACGAGGCCTTTCGTGTATCCCCCAGACCTCCAGGCCGGGCCGCGTCGGGTCGATATCCGACAGATGCATCGCATCTCCGTGGCCCAGACCGGTGGTATACAGGCCCGACCCATCGTGATCAATCACGCAGGCGCCGTACACGATTTCGTCCTTGCCGTCGCCGTCAACATCCGCGACTGACAGGCCGTGGTTGCCCTGCCCGCGGTAGTCGCGGTGATCGGCCCGGCCATCGTCGCTGTCGAACGTCCATCGGTGGGTGAGCCGCCCGTCCCGCCAGTCCCAGGCGGCCAGCACGCTGCGGGTGTAGTAGCCGCGGCACATAACCAGGCTGGGGCGCTCGCCGTCGAGGTAGGCGACACAGGCGAGGAAGCGGTCGGCACGGTTTCCGGTGCTGTCGCCCCAGTCCTCCACCCGGCCCCGCGGCGGCAGATAGTCGGTCGTCGCCAGGGCCCGCCCGGTGGCGCCGTTGAAGACGGTCAGGAACTCCGGCCCCGTCAGGACGTAACCACGGGCGTCGCGGTGGTCCGCCTGGGCGTCGCCGATGATTTGGCCCACGCCATCGGCGGTGCCGTCGGCGGTGCGGCAGGCCACCTCCGCCCGGCCATCGCCGTCCAGGTCGTACACGATGAAGGGCACGTAGTGGGCCCCCTCACGGATGTTGCGGCCCAGATTAATCCGCCAGAGCATGTCGCCGTCGAGGGTGTACGCCTCCAGGATAGGCGGATCCGTGAGGCCGGCGTGGGCGTTGTCGTGTCCGCGTCCGGCCTGATGCAGGACGATCTCATAACGCCCGTCGCCATCCAAATCGCCGACCGCGGCATCGTTGGGCCGATAGCCCGATGGGGTCTCTAGCGGGATGGTCAGGTACCCTTGCGTCCAGGGCTGTACGGGTTGATCCACATGAGGCTTGCTACCGTCACGGGGCTGGACGAGGTAGTGAAGAGATGAACTGCGAGGCGCAGCCTCGTCGATAAAGCACGTCGCCCCCCGAACCGGCTGCGGGTTAAGCTTGACACGACCATCTTGGGCATCCAGCCGGAACACGTCAAAGGCGATGTCGGCCGGGTCGTCGGCGAGCAGCCGCCAGCTCAGAAAGACGCGATCCTCCGCCGTGCGGACCGCGACCAGGCCCCGGTCGAGGTATTCCATGTGTCGTTGTGCCTGAGCCGAGACGGCACAGGTGAGCACAAGCGGCAGGAACACCAACCGCATTATGGTATTGGCCAACGGACGACGAAGCCCACAACGAGCCGGACAAAGTGTATTCATGGGTCACCGAGCTTGCAGAGTAACGGTTGCGGATTCCAGCCCGTCGGCCGTGGCGGCGATGCGGATCGTGCCGCCGCGGCCCGGCTGCGTTCGAACGATGAGCATGGCCTTGCCATGGAACAACTTGCGATAGTCCGCCTGGAAGGGCTCCAGCGACAGGGGATTGCCGTTTCCCACGCCGGCGATAT
>JAHKLV010000169.1 GCA_020854925.1 Candidatus Methanofastidiosia archaeon
CTGCGTCTCCACGCGTTGAGCGCGGCTTTCGGCGCGGGCGGCGGCCCCTTCGGCGGCCCCGGATCGCCCGCGCTCCATGTCCGCTCCCGCCGCCATGCCGTAAAGATGGAATAGGCTCATCATGCGCTCCTTTCCCGCCATCGTGCCCACCACTCACGGGTCATTGTAGCCCCACGGCGTGGGATGTTCAAGACCGGGCGGGCCCTGTGTCGTGGTCTTGCCGCGCGGGGCCCGGTCGCTTACAATACAGTAACGCCCATCGTCGGGCGCCGCCGTGGGGGAAGGTATCCGGATGAAAGGGCGAATGATGAAACGGACCAGGGTATGGGGGCTGGCGGGAGTCTTGTTGTTCGCATCGGTGTTGCAGGCGGCCGAGCTGACCTACGTAGACCTCGTAAAGCGACTGTATGACCTGCGCGGTCTGGCGCGGCTGCCCGAGCCGGGCGAGACCTGCGCGCAGTGGTCCAGCTACGATCGGGCCAGCGTTTATGACCCGCAGCAGGGCTACGTCAAGTGGTGGGCCAACGGGGATGGCAACGGGTTCATCCGCAAGGAAGGCGACACCCTGGTTCTTGCGGAGATGGAGGGCCCCGGCGTGATCTGGCGGATCTGGTCGGCCATGCCGCAGGAGGGCCACGTGCGGTTCTACCTGGACGGCGCCGAGACGCCCGCGATCGACCTGCCCTTCATCGGCCTGTTCGACCGCAAGCATCCGCCGTTCGACCGGCCGGCGCTGGTGTACATGGCCGCGCGGGGACAGAACTGCTACGTGCCTATCCCGTACCAGAAGTCCTGCAAGATCGTCGCCACGGAGGGCTGGGGGCGATACTTCCACTTCACGTACACCACGTTCCCCAAGGGCACCCGCGTGCCCACGTTCGACATGGATCTTTCCGATGAAGAGAAGGCCGCGCTGGACGAGGCCAATACCGTTTTGACCGACGGCGGCCTTTGGTCGCGGGACCTGGCCCCCGGAACCCTTAGACCCCAAGAGACGGTGACGATTCAGCCGGGCGACCGGTTTATCGCCGAAATGGAGGGTTCCTGGGCGGTCGTCGGCTTTGGCGTGAAGATGCCGTTCGAGGACCGCGAGGATCAGATTCAAGCCCTGCGGCAGATCGTGCTGCAAGTCACCTGGGATGATGAACCGCGGCCGGCCATCTGGTCGCCGCTGGGGGACTTCTTCGGCACCGCGCCCGGCGTGAATCCGTATCGGTCGCTGCCCATGGGCATGACGGAGGACGGCTTCTACTGCAATTGGTACATGCCGTTTTCCACGCGGACCCGGTGGGAGTTCATCAACGAGGGCCCCAAGCCCCGCACCCTGGAGCTGATGTCGGTCATCGAGCCGCTGAGCGAGTCGGCCGACCGACTCGGGCGATTCCACGCCAAGTGGCACCGCGGGGCGTTCCTGCCGGCCGACAAGGCCCGTTGGCCCGATTGGACGATCCTCAAGACGACCGGCCGCGGGCGGTTCTGCGGTGTCGGGCTGCACGTGTGGAACCCGCGTGGTGGCCAGTGCCCGGAGGTGGCCTGGTGCCACGGGCACTACTGGTGGGGCGAGGGCGATGAGAAGTTCTTCGTGGACGGCGAGACGTTCCCCTCCACGTTCGGCACGGGCACGGAGGACTACTTCGGCTATGCCTGGGGTAGCCCGGATCGATTCGAGAACGCCTTCCATAACCAACCCCTGAACGCGGGTAATAAGGGGCACATCTCCAACAACCGCTTCCACGTCGCCGACAACATCCCGTTCCAGACGTCGTTCGAGGGGGCCATCGAGAAGTACTTCCCCGACCACTGGCCCACGATCTACGATGCCATCGTCTGGTGGTATCAGGCCCCCGGCCAGACCGACCCCTACGAGCCGGTGCCCGTTGAAGAGCGGCTTGGGTACTGGCCTGAGATACCCGTGTACCGTGTCAAGGGCGCAATCGAGGGCGAGGCAGTGGCGGTCGTCGCAAAGAGCAACGCTGCCAGCAACGCCAGGACGCAGGCAATGGGCGGATATGGGCCGGACTGGAGCGGCGAGGCCCACCTTTGGTGGACCGGGGCCAAGCCCGAGGATACGCTCGACCTGGCGGTGGAGGTGCCGAAGACCGGACGGTACGAACTGCGGGCTCAACTGACCAAGGCGGTGGACTATGGCATCGTGCAGTTGACGCTCGATGGCAAGCCGGCGGGCGAAGCGATCGACTGCTACAACGATGGTGTCGTGCATACGCCTGAGCTATCGCTGGGCACGTTCGACCTGGACCAGGGCCGCCACACGCTGCGGGTGACGATCCTCGGCAAGAACCCCAAAGCCGTGCCGGGCTACATGTTCGGCCTGGATTACCTTAAGCTCGTGCCGGTGGAGTAGACGCGCCGACCGGGCCCCATGGACGATGCGGCGGGGTTTTCGCGTTGTCGGCGAAGTGGCCGTCGCTCTCTGGTCGCGCGGTGGTCCGCCGGATGTGGCTAAAACAGCCGGAGGGACAGGGTTTTGCCTTGTCCCTCCGGATACACGCCTTACCGCACCACATCAGGACCGCGAAAGTCGAGCGATGCACTCCGTGCCGTCCTGCCGCCTGTTCCCTACCGGCGCCGACGTATCAGACACAACCCCGCGCCCAGGAGCAGCACCGTCGCCGGTTCGGGAACCAGGGCCATGACCTCCGCCGGGCTCAAGGCATTGTCATAAATCCGCACGTCGTCAATCGCGCCGTAGAAATAGCGGGTCCTGCTCAGGTCATCTGACGAGGCTCCGAGTGCCAGAACGCCGATATTCGTGACATAGTCGCCGGACTGAAGGTTCGCCGCCCGAGCCACCTCAACGCCGTCAATGTACATGATGAAATAGTCATGACTAACAGTGATGGCGTAATGGTGCCATTCGTTATACGGTTGCACGGGAGCGGCGAGGGTTTGTACGGTCCCGTCGGTGCTGCGAATCGCTGCACCCGCATAGGGGGTCGCGTGCTCAACCGTCGCATACGTGTGCAAGGAGATCAGGCTGTGATCATCACCCCTTGCCAGCTCACGTTGCGAGAATATCTGATTGACGTGTTCGGTACCCCCGCCGGGTCCAAAGTGGTTGGCCCAGGCAGCGATCGTGAACTCGGTGGTTCGGACAAGCCTCTCGAACCGGAAGTCGATGTGATCGTCGACGCCGTCGAAGACGGCCGCGCCGCCGAGGATCCCCGGTCCATAGACGGCTCCATAGGTGTAGCCATGCTTGTAAACCGTCGCGCCCACGCTGTCATCGGCGTTGGCGTCGAGTGTGTAGTGGTGGATCAGCTCCGCCCGGGTCGTGCCAACCATCGCCATCGCCAGAACCGCCAGGCTCAACAGAATTCGCATCTTCATTCTCAAACCTCCTGACTGATGTGGGTACCAAACATTTACGAACAGCCTCGCTGCTCGACCACCAAGTCCCTTCAATGCGTCTGAACCGGGGGCGCGAACGTGATCTCAAAGGCCTGTTCCCTGGCGCCCCATTGTGTCCACATTATTCTACCGCATGGACGGGGGGTCCTGCAAGGGGGAACGGCGAGATTTTTGACGAAACTTATCTCAAGGGGGTTTTCAGTCGCCGGCCAGGCGTCTGCGAATCGTGGCGGGGGACAGATCACCGCCACCCATGGCGTCCAGCAGGGCCCGGACAGCGTGGGAATTGCGAAGGGCCTTTTCTTCCAGGCGACGCACGGCCGGGTCCATCTCGCGGCGGACGGCGTCGCGCTGCCGCCAGAGGCGGTCAATCGTCGCGACCAGCTCGTCGCGCGACATCGTGGTCACATCGAGCACGAAATCGCCGAGGCCCGCCTCCTTCATTACCCCGACGGATTTGTGCTCGTAGGCGATGCAGACCGTGGGCACGCGGGCCTTGAGGGCGAACACCACCGAATGGTACCGGTTGCCGACCATGATCTCCAGACGCTGCATGACGGCCTGCTGGACGTCGCTGTCGAGGGTCGCCGGCAGGATGCGCAGATGCTCGTGATATCGGCATCGCGCCGCGATGCTTTCGATCAGGGATAGATCGCTGTTGCGCCCGTATAGTTGAGGGAAGACGATGACCCGACAGCCGTACGATTCGATCATCCGGTCGAGGGCCTCGGCCATGATGCGGGTGTACTGGTCCTGACGGGTCGCCGCGGCGGGGTCCTGCTTGAAGTTCCACCGCGCCCCGGCCGGGGTAAATCCCACCAGCGGCCGCGGATCGTCGGGGTCAAACAGGTTCATCTCCGCGAGGATTTGATCGATGCGGGCGGGGTCGGCTTCGACGGGGCACTGAAAGGCCGAATCGGCGGTGACCTCCACCACGGGCCCGGCGATCTTCAATTCATCGAGGTACGCGGCGCTGATCGGGTCGCGGAGCGTGATGATCTGGACGCGGCGGAGGATCCAGCGGCGCAGAACGTTGCGCCAGCGGATGCGGAACGGCCCCATACTGGGGCCATAGATCATAATCGGCTTGCCGAACCACCTGGCGATGAACAGGTGCAGCAAGTGCTCGCCGATCTCGTGGCGACGGTACAGGTCGCCGATGTAGGGGCCACCCGGGGCCGAGATCACCACATCCGCCCGCGCCAGCTCCTCCATTGCTCCCGCCGCCGGATAGACTCGCGCCAGCCACCGCATCGGCACGCCTCCGCGGCGTAACAGCATCCAGACCACGATGAGGGGCAAATGAAAGAAGGGAAAGGCCCGGTCTATCGCCGCGAACGTGCGCCGGACGCGGACGCCCTCGCCCAGGTCCAGGCCCGCGGGCCAGGCCGTCAATACCGTCAGCTCCGCATCAGGTGCTACGCGGCGCAGCATGCGCACCAGGCTCCGCTGCGCCGCCTCATCGCCGCGGTTGTCCCCGTGCGAGTTCGTAACGACAATCCGCACACTACTCATACGAGCGAAGCACCTCCTTGGCCCCACGCGTCAGGAACCACTTGAATGTCTGGCGATAGAGCTTGAGAAGGCATAACGGAACACAGCGAAGGACACGGCCGAATGCCGGTTGCCGTGACCATCTCAGGTTGGCCGCAGGAATCCAGGCAATGAGCCAATCCCATAGCGTGGGCTTGAGCAAGCAGGCCCGGTCCGTTAATGGCGGCGGAAGCGATTTCCCGCGTCGTGCCAACCGACCGATTCGCACGGGCAGATTGCGCTTTTTAAAAAGCGTCATGAAAAGCTGGCTCTGTACGGCGCGCCGGACAGGAAGGGGATTCAGCCTGACCACCTGGTTCTTGATTACTTCTTCGAGAAGGTGCTGCCCTTGCGGGGTCCGTGCCATGACGATGCTGGTGCCCTTTTTGTCCGACGAAAGGACCTCCGGAAGATAGGCGTCCGCGAAGCTGAGGTCGGCGTACTCGGCCCACACATCAGGGCACAACAGGCAATACGATTGGCTGAAGTACCATGCGCCGAAAATCTCGGCCCACCACGTGTTGAGCATGGGCAGGAATCGACGTTCCCCGTTTCGCAGATAGGAAATCATGCCGCCGGGCCAACCCTCGCCTCGAAACTTCAACTCGCGGACCTCGTTAGGATCGACGCCCATTCTGTCTAAGACCAGCCGCCAGCCGCTTGAATTCATGGTTCGCGAGCAAACCAAGCCGAAGTGATAGACCAGGCGTTCCTTCAGGATCGGCAGGTACATCTCGGCGCGGCGGATGCCGTGCAGGTGGCAGGGCAGGCCGACAACGGCGTAACGGCCGGGCTCCTCGA
>JAHKLV010000143.1 GCA_020854925.1 Candidatus Methanofastidiosia archaeon
TGAGAGGGTGGCGCCGCCCTGTTCATAGTACAGGTATTCGTCACTGGTGTAGCGGGCCCGGCTTTCATAGGACCAGGATGAGGCTCCCGTCTGTGCGTCATAGCACTTTACGGAGAGGATGTGGTCACCCATGGATTCGATGTAATAGTAGGGGACATACACGTGCGTGCCCGAGAGAAGGGGGGCGTCAACGGTCATGATGGCGCCACCGCGGTCCACCACAACCGTGGCGGTCCAGGCGGTCCGTCCCGTAGACGCATTGAGCGCCGTGATGGTCAGGCGTTCCGCACTCTCTGCGCGTGTCACGATGTAGGCGTTTCCGTTTCCGATGGCCGGTGCGCCCACGGGGCAGTCACCGAGCTGGCGTTCCCACTGGGGTGCCCCCGTTTCAAGGTCGTGGCATGACACACGCCCCGTCGCGGCGCCTCCCCCGTCAACGCCGGTAAGGGCAAGATAGACCATGCCATCGTGCGCCACCGGTGCGGAGAACTGTTCGCCCGGGCCCTGCATCACCGAGGTCCGCCAGACCTGTTCACCGGTGAAGGCATCATAGGCAAGAAATCCTGCGCCCCTGGTGTTGACGAGCACGAGTCCCCCCGATACGCACGGCACGGCACTGGGACCGACAAGCGAGGGAAACGCCACCGACCACTGCTCATCCCCTGTGGTGCTGTCCCTGCACACAAGGGAGTCGAACCAGAATCCCGTATCGGGATTTTGGGCGCTCTGGATGTGGTAGACGCGTCCGTATGTCACCACCGGCGGCACAGGCGTATATCTTCCCACGTCCACCGTCCAGATGATACCTGGCCGCATCGGTGCTTCAACGTCCGTTGCGGCACTGCCCGTGGCGTCGTGGCGCACCATGGGCCATGCGGCACCTATCCCTTCGTCAGGGTCTGCAGGCTCGGGAGGCGCGGTTGTCGGTGCGGCCGTTGGCGCGGCGGTCGTGGGAGCGGCAGTGGTGGGGGCCATCGTCGTCGGCGCGGCCGTCGAGTCGGGTGTGGTGGTAGGAGTTGTCGTCTGTCCCTGTTCATCTCCGCCGCCACCTATGCAGCCAGCTGCAAGGAATGCGATGAGAAGGATAAGCATGAGGGGTGCGGCACGTCTTAGCATGAGAACACATCCAGTGTGTAGTCACCTTTCCGTTACGGTATATATACTCTCGTTTACGAACGAGCGCCGCGGCAGATGATGCTGTATTATTCTGAACGGTGGCGCCTTATATGTCCAGGATGAGCCTGATGGGGCAGTGGTCGCTTCCGTAAACATCCCCGAGGATGTCCGAGGCACGGACACGGCCGGCAAGGGGGGTGTCTACGTAAAAATAGTCGATGCGCCAACCGACGTTCCGCTCCCTGGCACGGGTCTTGTAGTCCCACCACGTGTAGTTGCCCCCCTCTGGGGTGAAGAGGCGGAACGTGTCAACGAGACCGGCCTCGGCGAATCGGTCAAGCCACGCCCGCTCCTCGGGAAGGAAGCCAGACACCTGCTCGTTTTCCTTTGGCCGGGCGATGTCGAGCGCCGTATGGGCTGTGTTGACGTCCCCACACACCACCACATGTCGCCCCGCCTCCATGTCCGTCTTCACGGCTGAGAGAAAGTCCTCGTAAAAGGCGAGCTTGTAGGCAAGCCGTTCCGGGGACTGCTTGCCGTTGGGAAAATAGATGGTGTAAAGGCGTGCCCAGGGATACGTGGCGATAAGCACCCTGCCCTCATCGGCCGTCGAAGCACCCGGTAGCGACGTCTCGACACGTTGCGGCTCTTCCCGTGAAAAGAGGGCGACGCCGCTGTAACCCGGCCTCTCAGGATATGCGAAGGAGGCATGATACCCCTCTATGTTCGTAAGCTCTGCGGCAAGCTGGCCGGGGTGGGCTTTTGTTTCCTGGAGGCAGAGTATGTCCGGGGACGATTCGGCCACCCAGGGCAAAAATCCCTTGCGAGCCACGGCGCGCAGGCCGTTGACGTTCCATGAGATGAGGGTACGCATCATAAGAAAAGAAAGAAAAAAGAGAAGAAAAAGATTCCTACTCGAGCTTCTTGTAGCAGAACCACCAGTCCTTGCATTCGACGGTGGGGTCCTTGAGCCGCGCGTTGGCAGCCTCGACGTCGGTGGGCGGCGGCATGATGACGCGGTCGCCGATAAGCTCGTTGTCGGGCCAGTTCGCCGGCATGGCGACGCGCTTGGCGTCGGCGGTCTGGAGCGCCTTGACGACACGCACGATCTCGTCGAGCTTCCTGCCTATCTCCTGCGGATAGTAGAGGATGAGGCGGATGGTGCCCTTGGCGTCCACGACAAAGACGGCGCGCACGGTGTTGTTCCCCTTCTTGGGGTGGAGCATGCCCAGCATGGTGGCCACCCTTCCGTTGTCGGCGATGATGGGGAACGGTATGGCGACGCCCAGATGCTCCTCAATCCACCGCTCCCAGGCGATGTGGGCGTAGATCTGGTCGATGGAAAGCCCGATGAGCTCGCAGTTGAGCGCCTTGAACTCGTCGTTGAGCTTGGCGAATCCCACGAACTCCGTGGTGCACACGGGCGTGAAGTCACCGGGATGGCTGAAAAGCACGAACCATTTTCCCTCGTAGTCCTTCGGCAGTACCTTCTTGCCACGTGTCGTCTGCACGTGTACCTCAGGGAACGTGTCCCCGATGAGGGGGAGGCCCCCTCCTTCCTGTTCTCCTTCGCATGTTATCTTCATGATATCCCTGTTTCATAGGGCGTTTTTCCTCTTAATACTATGTGTGTGCGGACGGGTGCCACAAGGAAAGGTTTATGTATGTTTACTGCGACGGGTGTATATGGAGCTTCATGCGACGCATGCATGCTTCATCCATGAGGTGAACCTATGACAAAGGAAGGAGAAATGTACATCTGCGACATCTGCGGAAATGAGGTCAAGGTCATCAAGTCAGGCGGCGGGTCTCTCGTCTGCTGCGGCGTCAAGATGCGCCTTGGTGAGTAATCCCCTTTTTTTTCGGCCGAAAGGCCGGTTCTGTTTTTCCCTACCATTTGCTGTCATAGAGGCGCAGGTACACCCCCACATGGTCGACAGTCACCTTCACGAGCGGGACGATGATGAGGATGCCGGCCACGACGTGTGCCGGGGGCAGGTATACAACGGACGTGAGAAGCACCGCGCCGATGAGAAAGTCCACCTGGTCAAACGGCCGCCAGGACTCTTCCGGATGCTTGTCAAGCTGCCGCTTTGCCATGCTTTTTGCCAGGTCGCCCAGCATGGCGCCCAATCCCATGAGGACGCCAAACACCAGCCAGTTGATGTTGTGGTAGTCCACAAGCGATATGGACTGCACTCCCGAGTTGCCGTAAAGTGCCCGCTGCACCGTCACCATGGCAAGGGAGACGACGATGGCCGCTACGATGCCCCGGTAGGTTTTGTTCGACCCCGATAGGCGCCTTCCGCGGACACGGCGGCTCAGGTCCACCGGCGTTGCGAATCGGTCCTTGCAGAGTTTTTTCGCAAAGACGGGGGCCATGTTTCCCACATAGGCGGGCAGGGCGAACCAGAGGCAGGTGGCAGCATAGTGCAGCATGGGCATCCCCCTAATGGCGGTACAGGTGCTTAAACACATTGTAGCGGAGCGGTATGAATGACTTTTCCTCCGGGTCGATGCGCGACCGGGTGAGATAGAGCGCCGACTGTTCTGCGAAGGTGATGATCCCGAGGCCGAAAACGACATAGAGCACGAGCCGATAGGCATCAATCCAGAGGATGAGTGGCAGCCCCAGGTAGAACGCACGCTGAAACGTCTTTCCCGAATAGAGGTGAAGGCGCCCCTTTCCCCTGTGCTTGGCGTAGAAGAGTGTCCGGTCCGCAGCCGCAGCGGCAAGGAACCCGGCAAAGAGGGGGACGTTGTCGGCGATGACCTCCGGCCGGAGCAGGTGCATGAAGAGGAGCGAGAGCACGAGGAGCAGCTCATCCGAGATGTTGTCAAGGTCGGAGCCAAAGGACGTGGCAAGCCCGTACCGACGAGCCACGTAGCCGTCGGCATAGTCGGAAATCCCGCAGATGTAAAATGCGGCGGCGAAAAGCGCAAGCTCGCCCTCATACGCCGCCCAGATCAGCACGGGGATGAGCGCATAGCGTACGAGGGTAATAAGATTTGGCGGAGAAAGGACCGCCACACGCCATGTCGTGTCCTGTCCCATCTGTGTGGTTCTGGGTCCCGCTTTTTTAATGGTTACGCTGTTCCGGCCGCACATCCATACGTTTTTTAACAAAGCGCGGAAATAGTATGTCATTATCTTGCGCATACTCCTGCACACATTTGGTGATATGATGAACCCGGTAGAACTGAAGAAAGGGATATATTGGGTCGGTGTTGTCGACTGGAATCTTCGTGACTTCCACGGATACAAGACCCCCAACGGAACGACGTACAACGCATATCTCGTGGTAGACGAGAAAGTGGCGCTTATCGACACGGTCAAGCGGCCGTTTCGCGACGACTTCGTGCGCAGCGTCTCTTCCCTCGTGCCGCTTGACCGCATCGACTACCTCGTGGTGAATCACGTGGAGATGGACCATTCCGGTTCGTTTCCCGACGTTGCCCGCTTGCTCCCCAACGCCACGGTCCTTGCGACGCCCGAGGCCAAGGAAGAGCTTGCCAAGCACTTTGGCGAGGTCGTGCCCATCGAGACGGTTGAGGACGGCCAGACGGTCTCCTTGGGTTCTAAGACCCTCGTCTTTGTGAAAACGCCCA
>JAHKLV010000222.1 GCA_020854925.1 Candidatus Methanofastidiosia archaeon
CACCAATCACAGCCACGAAGGGGCGACCTACAGCAACAAGGACACCGCAGCGCTGACCGTGACGGCTCTCAAGGCTGCCATCAACAACATGCTCAAGTTCCCCGGCGACAAGGACAAGCCGCTGAACAACATGCCGGTGTTCCTGGTCGTCCCGCCGGCGCTGGCCATCGAGGCGGCGCGCATCCTCTCCTCGGAGTTCCTCATCGTCTCCGGCGGGGATGCGACCGACGGGGCGCCCGCGGTGGCGCAGCCGTCGCGGACGGGCATCGAGGGAATGCTGCGGGTGATTGTCGACCCGTACATCCCGGTCATCGACACGACCAATGGCCACACCTCGTGGTACCTGTTCTGCGAGCCCCGGCGCATCCACGCGGCGGAGTACGCGTTCCTGCGCGGGTACGAGCAGCCGCAGGTCTTCAAGCGGATGGCCAACGCCATGCGCCTGGGTGGCGGGCAGGTCGAGGAAGACTTCGACACCGACAGCATCGGCTACAAGGTGCGCCACGTGTTTGGCGGCAGCCATGCCAACGCGGCGGGCGGCTGGCGCGCGGCCTACTGGAGCGACGGCACGGCCTAGCGCCGGCCCGAGCGAACGGGTGACGTCCCTGCCGGGCCGATCGCCATGCCCGGCAGGGACGAGCCGGAAAGGAAAACGACATGACGCAGCTGTGCATCAACTGCAACGCGCCGGACGTCCGGCGCACCGGCGACAGGTTCGTCTGCCGCAAGTGCGGCTACCGCTGGGACGTGGCGCACGAGCAGGCCAACGCGGCCTACTTGGCGAGCCAGGGGCGGCAGCCGGCTGAGGTGAGTGCGCCCGCCATCGAGGCGGCGAGCCCGCCGGCGGTGACGATCTCCCGGACGGCGACTGGGCCGGAGCCGAGTGAGGTCGTCGAGACGGGTGCGCCTGCCGGCGACGACGAGGCCGGGCAGGACCTGCTCGACTGGCTCAACGCGCACACCAAGGCCGAGCTGGTGGCGCTGGCTGAGGAGTACGGCGTCGAGCTGGCGCCCGACCTGCGCAAGGCCGACATGATCAACACGCTTGCCGCGGTGATGGATCCGGGCGCAGCGGGCTAGCGAGGGCGCGATGGCGAACCCGTACGCGACGACGGATGACGTACAGGCCCTGATCCGGACCACGTCCGGTCCGGGCGTGACGCTCAGTGCGACCAGCACGCCGACGCTGGCGGACGCCCAGGCGTTCGTCGATCAGATCGCCTCGGAGATCAACGCCGTGCTGCTGGGCCAGGGGTACAGCGTGCCGGCGACGGGCGACAACGACGTGCTCCTGCTGCGCCGCTACGTGTCCGAGAAGGCCGCGGCGCGGGTGTGGCACGCCGGCTGGGGCGGGTTCGACGACCCGCCGGCCCGCGTCAAGGCGTGGGAGAAAGACTACGCCGACTTCATCAACCGCCTGCGCCAGGGCCAGCACCGGCTGGTCGATCAGGATCCGGCGGGCGAGGAGATCCCGCTCTTCGCGGTGGTCCGCCACCCGACGCGCGACGACTACTTCACCGCGCGGGGCGGGACGAGTGACTGGGACGAGTGATGATTCGCCTCGAGACGGCCTTCGACCTCGCGCTGCTGGATAATATCCAGGCCCTGGCGCGCACGCACCCGGCGCTCGCGCGGCGCTACGCCAAGCGCGAGCTGCGGCCATTCGTGTCGAACCTGGTCACCAGGCGGCTGCGCCGCGAGCCGGGGGCCGTCGTGTACCCGATCCAGTGGACGAGCGACAAACAACGCCTGGCCTTTTTCGCCACGGACGGCTTCGGGCATGGGATTCCCTACACGCGCTCGGGGCGTATGGAGCATGACTGGCACGTGATCGGGGACTACCGGCAGGGGTTTTCGGGCATCAGCATCAGCAACGAGAACCCCGCCGCGCGCTATGTGTACGGCGACGAGGAGGGGCAGCACCAGCAGCTGTTCCACGAGAACACGGGCTGGCCGACGTTCGCCCAGGAAGCGCAGATCATCTCGCTGGAGGCGAATCTGTTCTTCGAGGACGGCTGGGCCTCGCTGGTCGACCAGGCGCTGTCGGGGAGGCGTTATGAGTGAGCTGACGACTGTGGCGGATGCCGTGCTGGAGCGCGTGCTGGCGATGGAGCTGCTGGCCGTGCCGGACGCGGCCTATGCCAGCCGGCGCTGGGTCTATTTCCACCAGACCGTGCCGTTCTGGGTGAATCGCCCCGGGCCGGTGCCGTCGCCGTCCGGGTCCGACAAGATGCCGACGTACGAGCTCTCGCACGTCATGCGGCTGGTGCTGGGCTATCACCACGAGGCGTTGCGCACGGACAACGAGATCGACGGCAACGCGCAAGAGCGCGCCTGGACCTACCAGGCCGCCGTGATGGGCTACTTCGAGCGCTACAGCCGTCTCGACCCGCCCGGGCAGGCGCCGGTGGCGCACCTGGGCCGCGAGCCGGTCACCATCGAGTGCCCGATCGGGCTGGATCTGAAGGTGCTGCCGCTCTCGCGCAGTGTTTACATCGCAATGGATTTCGAGCTGGTCGTGCCGGTGACGGTGCGATTGGGCAAGGAGTGATAGAGTATGGTCAACGTCAAGCAATATCTCGAGGCCGGCGTCGATGACATCTACTACGGCGCGCGCGACAGCGCGGGCTACCTCATTGGCAACACGGCCACCGCGCCCGCCGCGGGCAACCAGGACGGCGCGGCAATGGCGCTGCTCGAGGGCATCAAGACGGTGCCGCTGGCGCTGCAGGAAGTCGAGCGAGTGAATATCACCGGCTCCAACCGGGCCCTGGGCGTGCGCCAGTTCAATCCGATCGAGCTGCCGAGCGGCACGCCGACGCTGGGCACGGCGGATATGGTGTTCGCGGCGCTGGCGATGAATCTGACGCTGGCGGAGATTGGCGCTTTCACCTTCCTGGGCCTGCAGCCGAGCGAGCTGTCGTTCCAGGACCTGATCCTCATGACCGTGAACGCGGGCACCAGCCGCGCGAGTGGCAGTGAGGGCTCCACCATCTACACGGGGAAGATTGTTTTGGCGGCGCAGTGTTTCTGGCAGGATGACGCGGGCATGACCGAGCGCCAGGCGGTGGACTACCAGTTCAGCGTAACGGCGCAGTACGGCGCGCGCTTTCCCTGGGGCCTGGCGCTGCCCGGCAGCGTGCAGTACGCCGCCGTGCGCTACACGTCGCTGTACAAGCCCATGATCCAGCGCTGGACGGGGGATGGGGTCGAGACCGACTTCAATCTCGCCAAGGACCTCGCCGAGGACAGTGCGGACAACATCGCGGTGTACGTCGACGGCGTGGCGCAGACCTGGGTGACCGGGGTGCCGGGCGCGGGCGAATTCGGCGTGACGCTGAATACGGCACCAACCGAGGACGTCATCGTGCTGGGCACGGCGCCGGCGGATGGCGCGAAGGTCGTCGCCATCTACGGCTGGAAATAGCAGTGGGTTTCCACGCGGTGGCTAGGGTCGCTCCCGAATCACGGTCCCTCCCGCCGTCGCCACCGCGTCAACTTTTCGGGGGAAGCACAGGAGGTGTGCGAGATGAAACAGCGTGAGGTGTTTTTTACTGTGATGGGGATGATCGCGTGGGGATTGCTGATTGCCATCCTCGTCCTGATCGTGTCATGGGAGGGATCTCAGCACAACCTGGTACTCGAGGGCATTTTGTTTTTTGCCGGCTTGGGATTCTTTTTGCTCGCGTGGCGAAACAATGCCGGCGCCGAGGCGTACCTGCGCCACCGGCGAACGCTCATCATGCTGCAGCGGATATTAGAGCAATTGGAACGAGTTGAGGGAGGAACTAGTGGGACTGGATCTCGAACGAACCCTGAATGACCGCGGCGTGACCATCATGCTGCGCAACACGACGCGCAACACACTCCGGCACCGGGCCCTCGAAGAGGCGTGGCCCGTCGACCCCAAGGCTGCGGATGAGGACACCCGGACGTATTTCGGGTTTATTGCCGCATTCTGTGAGCGCGCCGAGGGCCTTGAATCGCTCCCGCTGAAGAGCGGGGCGAGCGGAAAGCAAATCGAGCAAGCCTATCAGCGCTTTCTGGACGAGACCGACGAATCGCTCGTCCTGGCCTGTATGGACGCGCTCGGTGACCTGCGGGCGCCGTCGGCAAATGCCGTCGAGAAACCGGAGGCTGCCCTGACGAAAGAGGAAGCCACGGACCCAAATTAAGACAGCGGCGCGAGGAATTCCAGCGGCGAGTAATTGGCGACTTCGACCGCATGGCGCGCCGCGCACTGGATGCGGCTTTTGGCGTAAAAAGGCGCGAGAAGATTC
>JAHKLV010000106.1 GCA_020854925.1 Candidatus Methanofastidiosia archaeon
AAGAGCGTGCACGTGAGTTTATAGAGTTTTACGAGCGCAGCTTCAACCTCGAGGACGAAATCCTTAAGCGCATCACGTTTGACGAGTACGGGTACTTTGACAACTCGAGCATCCTGTATGACACCCAGCTGCTCGGGCGCATCGCCACACGAGCCATGGAGCGATTCGAAAACGTCACGAAGGTGCTCACCTCCGAGACCGACGGCATCCCCATCGCATGCCACATAGCCCAGGCGTATGAGGTTGATATGATCTTCACCCGCAAGGAAAAGGAGGTGGGCCGCCTCGACTATGTGGAGGAGACGTACATCCCCTCGTCCATGGGCAAGCTCATGTCGCTCTACCTTCCCAAGCGTTCCATCAAAAAAGGCGAGCGCCTCCTTATCGTCGACGACGTCATCAGGAGCGGGGAGACCCAGCGCGCGCTCCTGCGCCTGGCAAAGAAGATGAATGCCCAGATAGCCGGGCTCTTTGCCGTTGTCGCCATCGGTGAGAAGGGCATGCGCGCCCTGGAGGCAGAAATGCCGACGACCGACATCGAGGCACTGGTGAAGCTATGAGAGACCTCGTCGTACGCGCCGTCGTACCCGAGGCGCCGGGAGTGGTCACCCTCCGATTCGACGAAGACCTGGGCGCCCTGCCCGGCCAGTTCGGCATGTTCTGGCTCGCTGGCGTGGGGCAGCGCCCCATGTCGTTCTCCTTTTCCGATGGCATCACCGTCAAGGCGGTGGGTCCCGTATCACAGGCACTGTCGTCCCTTGGGGTGGGCGACCGCCTCTCGGTGGACGGCCCTCTTGGCAGACCCTTTTCCATCGAAGGCTCGTCCGCGCTCCTCGTAGGGGGCGGCTTTGGTGTGGCCCCGCTGCGATTCCTCGCAGAACGCTGCAACGAAGAAGGCATGGATGTGAGGACGCTTCTGGGATTCCGGTGCAAAGACGATGTCTTCTTCGAACACGAGCTTGCGCGGTTCGGTGATGTCTACGTCGCCACCGAGGACGGAAGCTGCGGCGAACGCGGGCTTGTCACCTGCCTTTTTTCTGCTGTCAGCGGCACCTACGACCGGGCGTACACCTGCGGTCCCGAGCGCATGATGGCGGCGGTACGCGACGCCCTTGGCGGAGCGATACCCCTACAGGTGTCGCTTGAACGCTACATGAAGTGCGGCCGGGGCCTGTGCGGTTCCTGCGAGATGGACGGCCTCCTCGTCTGCAAGGATGGCCCCGTCTTTGACGCGGCGCAGCTCGGTCCCTCGTTTGGCACGGCAAAGCGTGACAAGACCGGCAGGCGCGTTCCGCTCTAAGGGGGTAGGGCAGTGGCACAAGACCCCCCTTACCGGTGTTCGCATATCCGGACAACCCACGGAACCATCGACACGCCGGCGCTCATCCCCGTGGTCGCCGCATCCTACGGAATCTGGGACCGCTGGATGGAAGGGGCACATCCCGCGCCGTGGGATGTCTCCCAGGCCGTGCTCCTTTCGCTCTACCACATCCTCCCGTATGCCCACCGGGACGAGGTCTTTTCCAAGGGCATCCATGCCACGCTTGGCACCTCGCGCCCCGTCTGGATTGACAGCGGCGGATTCCAGTACATGAAAAAGGGGGTGGAGCTCGACCCTCTCGAGGTGCTGTCCTACCAACACAAAAGCGGGTGCGACATAGGCGTCACCTTCGATTATCCCCTCACGCCCGCGCTGGCGCAGGACGAACGGGAGCGCCGGCTTGATCGCAGCGTCTCGGCGGCCAACGAGATGCTTGCGCACAACACTGACATGGCACTCTACGGTGCCGTTCACGGGTCGACGCCCGAAGAGATAACTGCCTACACCACGCGCCTGGACACCGGATTTGACGGATTCGGCATCGGGTCGCTCGTACCGAGAAAAAACAGCCACGAGCATCTGACCTCTATAATACACGCTGTGCGGAGCCAGACGGACGACCCGCTCCACGCCTTTGGAATAACGGGATTCCCGGCACTCTTTGCCCTTTCCTACCTTGGCGTCGACACCTTCGACTCCTGGACGTATGTCGTCGCGGCTGCCTACAAGGAGTATGTACACCCCCTGACGCTTTCACGTCAGAAAAATCTCAGAAGCCTTCACGCGCTTCCGGCGTGCGAGTGCCCTATTTGCGCCGAACACGGTCTTGCTGACTTTCTTCAACCGACCAGCGAGTCGGAGATGCTACTTGCCATGCACAATCTCTACGTATTCCTCGATGAGATGGCCAATATCCGTGAGGCTGCCTCCCACGGGGAGCTTGAGGCATACATCCTGTCACGCGGTGAGCAGAACGCCCGCATCCTCAGGGCGTTCAAGATTGCGAAAAAAACGTCCTCACTTCCAGCTACCCGTCCCCTTCTAAGGGGCGATAGGCATCGGGCGGGACGGTGATGACGAATCGGGCGCCCGCGCCCACTTACGTACGGATAAATAATATTTACCCGCTTATGGCCCAAGTCTAACAATGCGCCTTATACACATACCCGTGCACTGCTCCCTCGCGACCGCCCGTATATTGCCGCAGCGTGCCTAGATATCATACAAGTACGTGAAGCGGATGCCTATGCCCTTGGGCATCTTGTACCTGATGTTCATGCCGATGATAAGCGCCGTGATGGACTCGACAATTCGTGCATTGCATAACGGCCCCCCGTCGATGCCCCGCATGCCGTCCACACGGGAAGCAAGCTCCATTATCTCCTTTCGTTTTTCCTTGTCGTTGCAGCAGACGACGACATCGTCGTCGACGGTGTTGTCAAGGTCCTGGAGCCGTGCGGCGCAGACGTTGTGGAAGGAGCCTACAATCGAGACACCCTCTGGCACCAACCCCTGGGCCTGCTCGGCAGCCGAACCCTCCCACGGCTGGATAATCTGGGTTGGACGCCCACCCACGTTTGAAGCCAGCGGAACACATAATGAAACGAGCGTCTTTTCCGGTGTGAGATACTCCTTGATGCCCTTGAGCGTATCCACCATAAACTTGTAGGGAACGGACAGGATGATGATGTCGTTATCCTTCACAGCCTGGGTGTTGCCCATCCCGGTAACGGAAGCCTGAGGGAACTTCTCCTTAATAGCGTCAACGGCCATGCGAGCCTTGGTCTCATCACGGGACCCGATGCACACGGGAAGCCCCGCCTGGACAAATCGCATCGCCAGGCCGAGGCCCTGGTCGCCGGTCCCTCCGATAATAGCAATCTTTCTCACAGTATCACCTGCCAAGGGTCTCATCTGCGGGCTTTAAAAGGTTTGCCGGCGCCCCGCCGCACAGTCGCGCAAAGGAGGAAAGGATCCACGTGTTGCGGACTTCGGGGTGGAAAAGGATGCCATAGCGGTCTGTAGCCGGCTGCCAAACTGCCTCGGGATACGCAGGTGTTCCCGCAAGGCAGGCCCACCCAGGGGGAAGCCCCACGGCCTGGGTGTGGAGATGATAGCACGGGATGGTCCTTGGCGAACCCAGCAGAGGTGATGCAGCGGTGATGCGCAGGTCCCGAAACGCAATCTCTGTGTGGGCAAAGAGCGTCGCACCCGCCTCACGTGCCAGCACCTGCATGCCCGCGCATATGCCAAGGAGAGGATACTGCCAGTCCCGTATCCACGAAAAGGCGCACTCGTCGCCGGCGTATCCATTATCCTGGAGGGCGGTGCCGCACAAGACGGCGCCGCGTGCCGCACGGGGGGGCGGGCCTTCGGTGTAATGTGCCGTTGAGACGTGCGCGCCTGCTTCTTTAAGAGCGCGCACGATGGGGTCGACAAACTCGTAGCGGGAGAGCGATCGGGGCTCTTGGCACAGGTCAAGGACGTGTATCACCGTGTACCCACCCCCAGACGGTCGATGCGGTAGACACCCGCATAGGCATGATACGTGCGGGAGGCCTCCTCCACCACGAGTGGCGCCCGGTAGCACGGCGCGTCAAGGACAAACGTCTCGAGCTCGCCCCCCTCGCCCGAAGGATTGATGCCGTAGCGTGAGCGGAGCTCAACGAGCCGGTCGACGGCCGCGCTATCGAGGCGGCGCCCCAACCATGCCTCGTCGAGGGGATACGCAAAGACACCGGAAATGATGACGTCAAATCCCTCGTTGACAAGGGCCCGCAGGTACGCCACCTGGTCGGCCTGCCAGAGGGGATTGAAGCACCAGAGGCCCTGTGCGTGGCAGATGCGCTGCACGCGCGTAGCCTGGTAGACGGAGGCGATGGCACCGGTAACGATGCCGTCAAGCCCATACTCCCCAGCGCACCACGCGATGGCACCGTCGAGGTCCGAGAGCTCCTCTTCCTCGATGCCAGATGTCGGCCACATGACGTGGGGGATGCCCATGACCTCGGCCATGAGCGGCGTGTGGCGGATGTTGGGAGTATGAAACATGTAGCTCTCGGTGTTTTTCGGGGAAAGGGTGAGCAGGCAGGCGACCTCGTGGTGCGCCTGGGCGCGATGGCATGCGTAGACCGAGTCCTTCCCCCCGGAAAAAAGCATCCCGAGCCGCATATGTTTATCAACGGGCGGCACCTTAAAAACATATGGTGGCACCTACCTTCCTCTCACGGCCAAAGGCCGTGTGCCTTCCGCGAGATGAACCTCATGAACACCGCATTCACGCTTGGTCGGGCGCTTGACCCGGGATACGGGACCAACAGGGCGGTCATCGCCGCCATGGGGGTTTCGGGAGCGGCGGCCGTAGCCTCGGCAGGAGCCGGGACGCCATCAGCATCGCTGGCGTACGAGGCCCTTGCCGGCGCCCTCGCACCCTTCATCCCCTGGGCACTCATGCGCGAGCTTGACCCCGACGCGGAGTATGCGGCACTGGCTGCGCTCCCCCTTGGGGCATTCGTCTTCTTTTTCTTAGGGACCCCGTCACTCATGGCGGGAATGAGCGTGCTTATGCTTACCCGCGTGTCCAACAGGTCGACGGGTAGGTACCTGCACTGGCCTGATGCATGCGCCTCTGCTGCGCTTGTGTGCGGATACGCCGCGGTATCGGGACCTGTTGCGGCGATGCCGGCCCTCCTGGCAGCCTCGTTCGGGGCGGCGCCGGGGAAAAGACGCATGAGGGCAGGAATGGCGCTCGCTGCCGTGGCAGCCGCAGCAGGTTCGGCGGCGGTGCACGGGCTACCCCCCGTTGCCATGCCCGGGCTTTCAGTCACGGCCGCCATGCTAGCGATAACAACGGTGGTAATACTGCACGCGGCACGGCTTGGGCAGGTCCGGTCGCGCGACGACCGGGGCGGGGCGTATGATGCCGGCGGAGTGCGTGTCGGCGTGTCCGTTGCCCTGGTCGCCGCATGGGGCATGACACTCGCTGGGACGGGCGGCCCGGCGGCAGGGGGCTCCCTCTGGGCCGCACTGGCCACGCTCGGACTGTCGTCAGCAGCCCGGAGCCTGAGAAGGCGGACCTATTCCGTGTCCGAGAGCGGATTGGAGCGGACGTCCTCCGACTCCTCGTAG
>JAHKLV010000083.1 GCA_020854925.1 Candidatus Methanofastidiosia archaeon
GTCGCAAAACTCGGCCTCGTCCATGTAGTGGGTAGTCAAAAAGATGGTGATGCCCTCCCGTTCCTTGAGCTTCATGATATAATCCCAGATATGTGCCCGTGTCTGGGGGTCCAAGCCCACGGTCGGTTCGTCAAGAAACAGGACGCGGGGATAGTGCAAAAGTCCCCGGGCAATCTCGAGCCGGCGCTTCATGCCTCCCGAATACGTGCCTACGATAATCGAAGCCTTGTCATCGAGCTCGACCATCCTGAGCACTTCCTGGACGCGCGTGGCCCGCTCCTCCTTGGGAATGCGGTAAAACGCACAGTGGAGGTTGAGATTCTCCTCCGCCGTGAGATCCTCATCGAGGGTGTTTTCCTGGAAGATGATACCGATGTTTTCCCGCACCCGCACCTGCTCATGAGTTATGTCAAAGCCGTTTATCGTAGCCGTGCCGCCAGAAGGCGCAAGCATGGTGCACAGCATGGTGATAGTCGTAGACTTGCCTGCCCCATTGGGGCCGAGGAACCCGAAGATCTCCCCCTTCATAACATCGAAGGATACGTTTTTTACCGCTTCCAGGTCCCCGAAAGAGCGCGAAAGACTGTTGACGCTGATGATGGATTCGTTGCTCATTCAGTGCTCTCCTCCTTGCGCATGAAAGCGGAAAATTTGTCAACAACATCGCAAAAGGCTTCAAGCTCCGTATCGGATAGTGACTGCACGAAGTCGTCTATGCGCTTGTCTATGGCACTGTGGCACGTCCTGATATCCCGTGCGTGCGTATCGGAAAGCTCGACGGTGACGGAGCGCCGGTCGTCTTCCCGTCGCTTGCGTACCACCATGCCCTTCGCTTCGAGGCGGTCGATGATGCCGGAGACGGTGCTGTTTGAGAGCCCCATGTGCCGTGCGAGATCCTGTACGGACTGCGGTCCCTCATGCAGGAGGACCATCATGAGGAATCGCTGCGGCCGCGTAAGACATTCGTCGCTTGTTTCCATGTGGTACTGTGTTCTTACGATGCGCGCCGCCTCGTGGACGGTCCGCATCATGCGCATGGTCCGTTCGCCCCAGCGGGCGACATCGTGCTGATGCATCCACGTCATTGTTGTTCACCATTATTTCGTATGCTAAAGTTTAGTATACGAAATGATTAGTGCTTATAAATGTTTCGAATACGAAAGAAAAAGAGCAGAGGGATGGCTGATATCCCCCCCTTCACATCCCCTGCGCCGCTAGCGGCTGTGCTCGAGGAATGCGCGGTATGCCCGTTTGGTTGTCCAGACGTCCGCCTTTGACGAAACTTCGAACGTTGAGTGCATGGCCAAGAGCGCGGGCCCGCAGTCGACGGTGTCTATTCCAAGCTTCGCGAGGAACTTGGCGACGGTGCCGCCCCCGCCCTCGTCAACCTTGCCCATCTCCCCTATCTGCCACTTCACATTGGCGTTGTTGAAGATGGTGCGGACGGAGGAGAGGAATTCGGCATTGGCATCACTTGCGTTGTACTTGCCGTTCTTTCCCGTGTATTTGGTGAGGAAGATGCCATAACCGAGCCGTGCAGCGTTGTTGTGCTCATGCACATCGGGGAAGGTGGGATTCACGGCAGCGCCTACGTCGGCGGAGAGTGCCCAGGAATGCATGCATGTCGACATAAGCGCGAGCGGGGTCGTTTCCCCCTGCAGGGCAAGGAGCCGAGCAAGGATCCACGAGAAGAAGTCGCTGCGCATGCCGGTGTTCCCCTCGCTGTCGACCTCCTCCTTGTCTGCGAGGAAGACGATGGAGGTCCGTTCGGGCGTCCCAAGCTCAAAGAGTGCCGAAAAGGAGGCAAAGGCGCAGACACGGTCGTCCTGGCCATACGCACCTATCATGCTGCGGTCAAATCCGACATCCCGTGCCTTTCCCGCGGGCACGGCCTCAATCTCCGCAGAAATGAGGTCCTCTTCTGTGATGCCATACTTCTCGTGCAGAAGTTTGAGGGCAAAGAGCTTGACACGTTCCTTTTCCGAGGATGCGAGGTCGGGAATACTAGAAAAGAGGATGTTCATCTCTTCCCCTTTTAAGACATCGGGCGTCTTACGCTCATACTGCACCTTCTTTGCCAGGTGGATGAGGATATCCGTGACGGTGAAGACGGGGTCGTCCTCGTCCTCTCCCAAGGCGATGGTGATCTTTTCACCTTCCTTTGTCATGATGACGCCGTGGAGCGCCAGGGGTACGTTGGCGAAGTGATATTTCTTGAATCCGCCGTAGTAGTGCGTCTTGAGCAGGGCGAGTTGCTCTTTCTCGATAAGGGGGTTTGGTTTTAAGTCGAGGCGGGGGGAGTCCACATGCGCAGCAAGAATGGAACATCCCTTGGTAAGGGGGGTGCTGCCGATGACGGCGAGCAGGATGTTCTTGTCCTTGTTTTTCACGTAGAGCTTCGTCCCTTCAAGGGGGAGCGAGGGATCAGCCGCCTTGGCGGCCTCAATGTCTTCGAGTGGAACAAATCCCCTTCCTTTTGCCATGGCTTCGGCAAGGGCGACGGCCTCGCGTTCCGTCTTCGCATGGTCAAGATAATATTTGTACGCGGCGGTGACGTCTTCCACGTCCTGGAGCTCACGCTCGGTAAGGGCGCTCCAGACGGTGGAGCGCTCTCGAGTCAACTGGTGGGACTGCATGGTATCACGGATTCCTCTTCGTGCTTAACATGAATGTGTCGGCACGCCATTATAAATATATGGACTTTTTCCTTGTAGGAATACCTCCAATGCATTGACACGTAAAGGCGCGATGCAAACCTTTTTAACGGTCGTTCAAAGAGGTATCTCCAGTGATTACCATGAAGGAGAAAGTTCAGGAAGTACTCAACAGGGTGCGCCCGATGCTTCAGGCAGACGGCGGGGACGTTGAGCTTGTGGATGTTGA
>JAHKLV010000023.1 GCA_020854925.1 Candidatus Methanofastidiosia archaeon
ACCACAGTAATGTATCGCAATACCTAAATAAAAATATTCTTCCTTATTCATTAATATTTCGAAATAATATTTATAATTATTTAATATTTTCCTTAGTGAAAGGTATCCGCATTGCATATATACGTAGGGGCTACCAATGGCATGAGCATCTGGAAGGATCTCGTTATCAATGTTGATGGAAGAAAAGATGGTAACGTGAAGGCAATTTACCGCATATACTTCCTCCCAAACACCGCCAGGAATATGGCACACATGAAGGGGCCGAAGATTGCCTCGGGCAAAGGGAAGCCCAGGCTGTTTTGTGGATGTTGATGGAAAAAGGAAAGAAAAGAAAGATGGATGGCCTTGCTTATTGTTAGATCCCGAGGCAGTACGGATTGCAGTCCCGTATGAGCACGTTGGAGTACGTTGACTGGCGAACCAAAACTTCACTCAGTTTGTAGGATACGTACCCTATTATTGCGTCAAGATAGTTCTCAACCACATCCTCTAAATGCTCAAAGGCACCGATGAGCTCTTCACGAACGTCCTGGCCGTCGAGGCCTTCGCTGATTATTCCGCGTATTTGGTTGGTGGTAACGATATTGTAGCCTTCTCCTGTAACATTGATACTCCCGAAGCTGTATTCTATCCCCGGGCTGAACGGGAGCGTGTCCTTTCTGATTTTCAGCAGGCCGTCCACAGTAGGGGTGGTGTGCTCGAGAAGCACCTTTGCTGTGTAATAGCGGGTCGGTTCATCCCAGAGATAATCCTCCATTGCCGTCAGGTAACGCCCGTATGCTACGTGGATTTCCTCGTAGTCAGGGATTGGCTCCTGTGACATGGCCTGAAGCTCGTCGAGCATTGCCTGCACATGCTCGCTCTCCTCGGTATATTTCTCTTGGTACTCCACCAACATCGCCTGCAGCTCCGAGGCGAGAATTGGGGTGGTGTCGACACCGTCCGGGACAGGTTCCAGACTATCCGCATCACTTATGCAGCCGCTGCAGAGCATGCTGCAGACGACGAATAGCGCAATGAGGACGTTTCGCTGTTTTGCCAAGGCCATGTTGCTCCTTTCCCAAGTATGCCATATGCTCTGTTATTTATACTCCACCATGTAGCACGCCAGGCTCGTTCCCGTTACGAAGACGAATCGCTCTTCAATAGCAACCGGCCACTTGAGCCCCTGGTCCGCCGGCATGGACAGGATGCGCTCCCCGGTGCTGACGTTCCACGCCACAAGATTGCCGTCTGTCACCGTAGGCATTGGGGGCGTACTAGACGGATCCCATGACCCCTGCCCCGTCTTATACATGTCAGGAATGTAGGCGATACCGGAGATAAGGACCTCGTCTGAGATTGCCAACCCCGCGCGGTACATGGCATCGTCGCTCCAGAGGAACTCACCGGACTCGATGCTGACGCACAGGACCTGGTCGTCTATCGTGGTTATAAAGGCGTATGGGTAGTCGACGAATGCAGGGACCCAAGAGCCGCCCCCCGGGAATATATACTCCCAATGTGTGGTTCCCGTATCTGCATCGAGACATGTGAGGCATCCACCCCCCATGGCGTATGCAGAATCGTCATGCACGAAGATATCGACCATGTCGCAGCGTGCGTCCCACTCGTCGAGTATCGCGCCGGTGCCCACGTCCACCACGGTCACGTTGTGAGCGTACGTATCGAGAAGCAGCTGATCACCGTAAGGGACTATGCATGAGTAGACAGTGCCCCCCGGAAGCTCTGTACTCCATATGGTATCTCCTGTTTCTATCATAAGACACAAGAGGTAGCTATCTGATGCGACATACAGGCGCTCTCCGTATGCACACACAGGTACTGCAGGATACGCATCGACAGACTTTTTCCATAGCACCTCTCCAGTGGCGTCATCACGGCGCTCGACACTCCCATCGGCGTAGACGAGATAAACAGACTCCTCATATAATATGGGGGCTATTTCAATATCTCCTGTGAGCTGCTTATCCCATAGTACATCGCCCTCTCTGGAAACAAGCATGATGTACTCATCCGTGGTGACACATATCGAATCTTGCAGGAGGACTAATGGAAACTCGGGTTCTGCCTCTATAGCGAGCGTCCATGCATCGACCAGTTTGAGTGTGTTGGGCGATTCCGTAGGCGCAGGCGTCGTGGTAGTCGGCATGGCGGTGGTCGGTGCCTCCGTAGACGTAGGGGGTACCGTCTCCCCGTTGTCGCCGCCCTCTATGCAGCCGCTGCAGAGCATGCAGCAAACGATGGTCAGTGTCAGGAGGGTACGCCAGATTTCAAGCTTCATGGTATTATCCCGTGCAGGGCAGATGGCACCTGCCTTTGGATACTCATTAGGAATGGTAATATAAGGCGATTACGCCTGAAGCAGCAATGATAGGGCGGAAAACATCCGTATTAATATCAGTGCTATACTTTATTGCTTTAATCCAAAATGATATAGATATGTGTCTCCACTTTTTCCTTACAAATCGGTTCAAAGTATAATCTGTTTGTCATTCATGAAAATAAGGATAGAAATAGAAATAATAAAGCGGTATAAACAGGTGATTTTACACCCCTTATTTCTGTAGCCTGAAAAGAGAGGAATACCAAAATTTTACTTTGCAATCTAGAAGGTAAAAATAATAATATTAACCAGATGATTATTATGCTCCTATATTTATCGGTAGTTGTGCATCGTATGTAAAACAATTGGGAACAGCACCAATCGAACAATACTATTCGTGTACTTTTTGATACAATATGATTCGTGTCAGATTCCCTCAAGGTTGTA
This sequence comes from Candidatus Methanofastidiosia archaeon, assembly GCA_020854925.1. GTDB lineage: Archaea > Methanobacteriota_B > Thermococci > Methanofastidiosales > NM3 > JAHKLV01. The sequence goes on from JAHKLV010000023.1 coordinate 2,774, forward strand.
GCATGCGATAGTGCCCTCCGACATACAGTACAGGAGGGTTCCATCGGTGGCGAATGACAATGGCGTATCCCCCATCGCCGGTAGAGAGGCGATCTTTACGCCGGTAGCAATATCCCTTATTATGACTGTTCCAGGATCAATCACCGATTCCATAATGAGCATCGATCCCTCCGCTGCGACACATGCAGGATTTCCAATGGCAACTTCAGGGAGAACCATCGGGTCGGAGAAAACGTATCCCGCCGAGAGCATCCATGCAATCTCTCCTGAACGTATATCAATGCAATCCATCCTATTCATACAGGTGACAAAAAAGAGGAATGGATAACTAATAACAGGTCCAATCCATGTACCGAAATATTCGTGGTCGTCTATTTGCCATTCAACGGCGCCGTTCGCATCTAGGCATTTGAGTGACTTCATGGCGATCGAATACACCATTTCCTCATGGATGATCATGTCGCCCAAATAGGCCTCATCCCATGTATCGAGCATATCTCCCGTTGTCGGGTCGATAAGAAACGCATGCATATCCGCGGCATATGTATCGACAAGGAGGGCGTCTCCAAGCGGCATTATGGCTGAGAATAATAGCATATTGCCGTTGGCATATCCTCTCCTCCACAGTATATCCCCCGTTTCTGCGTCAATGCATACGATTTCGTCTTTTACCGACGGAACATACAACCGTCCATCGTGGAGACACAAGTTCAGGCAATTTGGTTCCTCGTCAATGCTTTGTCTCCATGAGATATCACCAGTCTCATGGGAGCGTCGTTCAACAGATCCATCCAGATATGCCACATACACCGAAGCGCCGTCGGTGACTTGCCTCATACGCATCGAGCCCTCGTACGAAGTGCTCCAGCGCAGGTCTCCCTCATTCGAAAAAAAGTACATGTGCGAAAGCGTGACGACACAAATCCCATCATGCATTGGAAAGGGTTCCCATACCTTCCCCTCGAATCTATTCTCCCAGAGGGGGGACAGTATGGGGGCGGTGGGACCTATTGTTGAAGCAGGGGCAGTAGTATCCATTTCGCCACCACTGGTGCATCCGCACAAGGGGACAACCATCAAAATGACAGCCAGAATAACGAGAAGATGCCGCATGCCCCTATGGCGGCTTCAAAATGTATAAGCGTTGTCCCGAACGCTTTCACTAAGCCGAACTTCCTGCCCACGCAGTAAAATGGCAGCTCCGACCTTACATTCCCACACTTTTACCATGTCTAATATAAAATATCATTATTTTTGTCACTAATATATAATTAAATATCATATTGTCTATTATATCGTTCTCTATAATAAAATATGGACATATATCTTATTAAAGAACATATTTTTATCTTTTTTACCGTAAAAAGACACATATATTTATATAGATAGACACCCTAAATACTAACAGATAATATGAAGACTCACACCAAAATAAAGACAGTCAACGGGCATGACTACGCGTATGAGATTACCTACTACTACGACAAGGCCACCAAGCGCTCCCGCCAGCGCAGCCGCTACCTGGGAAAGGTGGTAAACGGGGAGATTGTTCGCGTCCGTGAGGGAGGAAAACTCCCGCTCCACGCGCTTTCCTACGGCGAGTTCCTGCCGCTGGTGGCAATCGCCGAGGCGCTCGCGCTTCCCAGGGCGCTTTCGGCGCACCTGCCGGACGACAAGGCGCAGGCGGCGCTCGCCCTTGCGGTCGGGCGCGTGGCCAGGCCGCTTGCGTGCGCGAATGTCGCCTCGTGGGTCGAGGGGACGGTGCTTCCCGAGCTCTATCCGCAGGCGCACTTCTCCTCGCAGTACCTCTCGAAGCTCCTTGCGGAGCTGGGGAAAAGCGACGTGCCCTACCGCGTTGCGGGCGAGATCGCGCGCGCGGCGGGGCCTGATGCCAAGCTCGTCTACGACATCACGTCGCTTTCCTCACGCGCAAAGGGCATCAGCTACCTCGAGTGGGGCTACAGCCGCGACGGGGCCGACCTGCCGCAGGTCAACCTCTCGCTTGTCGTCGACAAGGGGCTCGGCATCCCTGTTGCCTACGACATCGCCCCGGGAAGCGTCGTGGACGTCACGACGCTTCGCGAGACGCTCTCCCGCCTCGAGGGCATGGGCGTGTCTGGTTACTCGCTGGTCATGGACCGCGGATTCTTCTCGACGGGAAACATCGAGGCGCTCCTCGATGCGGGTGTTTCCTTCCTTATTCCGGCCACGGGAGCGCTCAAATGCGTCAAGGAGGCGTATTCCGCGCTCAGAAAGACGATTGAGGTGCCGGAGCACAGCAGGATCCATGGAGGGGAACTGCTCTTCGCGGCGGACGTTGCGCTTGACGTCGGCGGGCGGGCCGTCCCCGGCCACGGCTACTTCTCGCCCAAGCGGCGCGAGGACGAGGTCGCCTCCTTCTACCGCGGCCTCCACGAGGCCGTTGCGCGCCTGGAAGCGGCGCACGTGCGCTCCTGGCATGACTGGCGCGAGCTGGCGCGCCACCTTGCGAGGGGCTACCACAAGTACCTCGGCTGCCGAGTCACGGAAGGCAGATTTGAGGTCTCATACAAGCGAAACGCCATCTCGGCCCGGCTCAATCGCTGCGGGCTGCTCATCCTCCTGCACAACGACGGCGCGTCCTGGCAGGAGGCGCTCACCGCGTATCGGGAGCGCGACATCGTCGAGAAGGGATTCCGCTCGCTCAAGTCGGAGCTCGGCGCGCTTCCCTTAAACGCCAAGCGCGAGGACACGCTTCGGGGCGGCATCTTCATCGCGTTTCTCGCGCTTGCCATCCGCATGCGACTTCGCCGTCTCATGAACGAGCGCGGCCTATCAGAAAAGTACACCATGGCGCAGCTCCTCATCGAGCTCGAGAAGGTCCGCGCCGTCCGCCAGGCAAGCGGGCGCCTGGCACTCTCGCACGTCACCAAGCGCCAGAGGGAGATCCTCGAGGCGCTGGATGTCGACGTGCATCTCATCGAGTGCATGATGGAAGGGGAGAAAAAGGAGGATTAGGCAGCCTAAATCCGTGGGAATGCAAGTCCGACACTGACCTGGTGAATCACATGGCAATGGAAGATATCACAATAAGAGAATTAATACTTTTTGAAAAAAACTAAAAGAACCATATAGAAAATCTTTATCCCAACTATGATGCACTATTATTAGGAAAAGTAGCAAATAGAAAGATTATCAAGTAGACAGTCGAATAAATATGACTATCAAAACCTATTCAGAAGGTAGATTTCTTCTGTATTAATAAAAATCAATAATAATACGAATATAGGACAGAGTAAATATTTTATTATCTAGATTTCTCATACACTATTGCTCTTTATTATATTCATTAAGTATTTTTTCAAATATTTGCTCCAAAGATGGCCTTATCTTTATAAATTCTTCAATCATGACATCCTTCTCTTTCAATATTTTCAAAGTCATTTTCTTCATATCTTCTTCATCTTCATATTCTATCACATATTCATCATCGCTCATTCTCGTATATGTCTTTGATATTTTCGCTATGTCCAGCTCCATTAATGAATGAGAAGTGACTTTATATCGATTAGAGAAGTGGTCTATTATAATATCTTCTAATTTGCCGTAGGTTAGCATCTTTCCTTGATTAAATATCATAATCTTATCACAAACTCTTTCAAGTTCACTTAAGATATGAGTGGATATCAAGAAATTCATGCCTAGTTCTTTTGAGAGAGTAGTAACTATTTCAAGCACTTTGCTTCTATTTAGGGGATCTAAATTAGAGGTTGGTTCATCCAATATGGCTAATTTAGGATACCCAAGTATAGCTTCTGCAATGCCAAATTTCTGAAGCATCCCTGCTGACAATTGCCCCAGTTTTCTGTCTATGTAAGGTGTTATTTCTACTAGATTACATACCTCTCGTATGTCTCTCTCATCCGTTCCAGTGAATTTCGATATATGTTCTAAGTATTCTCGTATTGTGATATATGATGGAAAAGATGGTTTTTCATGTAGGATTCCTATGCCTGTCAATGGGGGCTTGTGCATATTGACATCCTTCCCGAATATTGTTATAGTCCCTTTTGTGGGAAGAATCTGCCCAACCATCATCTTAATTAGAGTGCTTTTTCCTGCACCGTTTGGCCCTACCAGCCCAAGTATGCCCCCGTCAAAGGAAAAACTTATACTATCGACGGCAAGCACCCCATTCCGGTACTTCTTACTTAGATTAGAAACCTCAATTATGTCTTTCATTCTTTGCCCCCAAATACGTGCCAGATATGAAAAGAATAATACCCATTGCCATAACTAACAATAGTTGGATTTGAAAGTCCATCTGAAGCCCTTTGTGGCAAAAATACGACAAGACGAAGTATTCGGTGCCTTCTGAAACGTTAATAAGTTCAATTGCGTAGAAACCCCTCTGAGAAAAAACGTAATGCCAAATTCCTGGTCCAAACGCATTCGTTTCAAATAGAGGTACACTTTTGTCATCGAGTATGGAATTGCAGTCCCAAATCTTGAGGACATACTGTGACTCCATATCTGTCGTTACTTTTATCTCATGCACTTTTGATTCGAAATATCCGAACGAACCTCCTGAGGATGCGGAAAGAATGGAGTCATCATATAGATTTGATGATTGACCCTGGGAGGAATGAATCATGTCAGAGAATGAGAATATCAATGCGATGAGAAATATCCAAATGCCTATTCTGATAAGTAAGTATCTAATTCAAATCAATCCTCCTTGTGAAGAATAAATATGCAATAAGAATAAGAATAACGCCAATTAAAGGCATGAAAATGAATGATATAATTGCTTGCCCTTCTGTTAATTCTATATTTGATAGAACATATTTCACTATTCTACTCATCGAACCTCCTGGAAGGTATACGATTCTAGATGAGAGCAAATCTGTGCTGAATAGCATACCCAATGTTAAGAGGGGTGTCAAAGCAACGCTTCTAGTTAGTGTTGCCATAAAAAATCCCACCGCTGTGACAAAGAACGTTGTAATAAGCATTATGATAAGTAATAGTGCCCATGTTTTCCACATTTTGAGAAAGATGGCATACATTGAGGGATCTAGTACATACATCGATACCACTAACGTTATCATTGGTAAGATACATGTTACTAAAAACACAGAAATGAACTTCGATATGTACAAAGTTCCCCTCCCAACAGGCTTGGAGAGGTATGTTCTAAGCGTTCCGTTCTCAAGTTCCAATGCCATCGATATCGTAACTAAGAGAGAGGACGCGAGTGCTAAGGTGATAAATGTTTCTGACAACGTTACACTATATACATTTGACATATGAAATTGATATTGTCCACGTATTAACAAGTCAAGGGTCTCCTTAGTAGGAAAGGCACCAGATGAAACACTATTATTAAAATCGAACATTCTAAGCCCAATTTGCAACCCCAAAAGTAGTACAATGATCTCAGGGAGAGGGAATCGTCCTATCTTTCTGAGCTCCCATATCAAAATATCTCTATTTCTCGCCATGAATTTCACTGAGTAATATAAAAGGATTAATAGTACTATTAATCCTTAATAAAGTTAATATTTCGCGTCAAGCCCTACTTCATTCAATCGCGGATGGCGGCATACACATAATCTACTGTAAGCCAATTGGGGTCTTGGGGGTCATCGTTTATATCTATCATTCCTTCGAAGTCATGCCAAACATCTTGGTCAGCTGAAGCGTAACTTCCACCAGGGACCCTGTCCCTGTCGTATACTTGTGTTGGGTATATCGAGCTACTGAATGAATATGGGTATGCTATGTTGGTTATGGTATCGTCCGTTTGCCATACGCCTGTCACTCTAACGTATCCAGACGCCACAGTGCTATTAATGTTATCTTGTGCTGATACGGGGTATCCTGCAATAACTATTCCCACAGATAAACAGAGCAAAGCAAGCAATAGTAATACTGTAATTATTTTTCTTATTATATCACCTCCTTTTATATTTTATAATAAACATGAGAGATATCGTTATTCCAAGAAGTATAATTATGCCCCCAAAAATAATATATGCATTAAAATTTTCATTATCATTAAACTCGTCTATTTTTGTGGGTACAAGATTCGTTTCTATCAATTCGAACGTGACACGCCCCTCTTTTTTCTCATCAATGTTGAACTCCACGTAAGGGTATAAGTCTAGACCATTCGTCATATGGTATGTAACATCGTCTTGAAGTCCAACGCCACCTCTTGCCCATATTGGCATCCCTGATGATGCAGAATACGCAATCGATGCAAGTAGTACTATCTCATTTCCTTCCTCATCGGTGCCACAACTTACTGCCCAAGGGCTCATAGTGAAACATTCGTCATACTTACCCTCAAACCTGGTATCATATATCTCCCAGTAAGCATACGTATCTTTACTGACATACTTCACGGTACAATTGAGATTTTGATTGCACCAACTGTATCTAAATAGTTCTGTGGTTTTTTCACCATAAGGATATTGCTCTGGGTTTATCCACCACAACCAACGCCCGAAAGTGTTGTGGTCAGTGTCGTACACCTCTCTGGTCACAAGATCTACGTAAACAGTATCCTCAAAATAATATTCGCCACTGACAGATATTGTCACTGAATACTCATTAATCCACATTTCTTCTCCTGTTGATGGATTTGTAACCATATATGGTTCTACAATGTTCGATATCGTGATATTTTCCTCAGGGAACCAAGGCACGAATGACAAATCGCCTTCTTTAGCCTTATGAACATACTCCTCGCCCATGAAGAAAAGATTGTTAGAACGCAGGTCCCCTTTTATTACATCATAATATTCGTATGGAACAGAAAATGATATCCACTGCCTCATTTTCACCAGAGTGTCCTCTTTACCCAAACATTCCCACCCGACTTCTCCAACACAGTATAGATTTTTTATACTGTCGACACTAAGTGAAGCTTGGAAACCATATGTTGAATATGTTCCTTCCTCAACGTTGTTCTGAATTGCTGATAAAGGACATATAGTTATATTGACTATTATCAGAAGGGCAATAATATACATCATCAGTTTACTATAATAATGCATATATTCTGTTATATTCTAATAATATATAATATTATCCCCTATTTTAGTAAATAAATAATAATTGAGAATTTTATGTTTAATTTTATGAATATTATTCATATATATCTTATGAGATTTTTGAATGTTGATATAAAAAGGGAAAAAAGAAAAAAAAGAGAGTCTTGCTTCTTGCTGTATTTTAGATGCAGTACGTGTTGCAGTCCTTAATAAGAATGTCGGAATAGGTCTCCTGCCTCGTGAGGGTCCAGTCCAGACTATAGTATAAGTACCCGATTTTCATGTCGAAGTATTCGGGTATGCTCTCGTCCAGTCTTTGCAGGTAGCCGACGAGCGTTTCCTGGACGTCCTGGCCGGCTGCCCCGTCCTCGAGGCACGAGGTGAACTCGTGTGACAGGCGTATGATACCCTCGCCCGCAATGTTGAGCGACCCGAAGGTATACATGCCCCTGTCGGGGCGTTCGATGGGTATCGTGTCCTTATTGAGCGCCAGCAGGTTGCCCTCTATCGGATCGGTGTACTCAAGCAGTATAAGTCATAGTAGTAAGCACGCAGCGCGGTCCGGTACTGCCGCATGGCCTCGCTGTACTGCTCTAAGGCTAAGCCTATCGCCTCATAGTCTGGATCCGGCGCCTCAACCAACGCCCGGAGCGCGTCGCGCATTTCCAGGAAGCCGGCCTCCCGTCATCATATTCCACTTATTCCTCCGCACACTCGGCCTGGATCTCGGAGGCTAGTATCGGTGTTGTGTCCACGTTTGGCGGCACCGTCGTTGTCGGGGGTACCGTCTCCCCGTTGTTGCCGCCAGCTACGCTGCCAGAGTAGAGCATGCAGCATATGATGGAAA
>JAHKLV010000007.1 GCA_020854925.1 Candidatus Methanofastidiosia archaeon
TCATCGGCCAGGGAAACTTCTCCGTGCTTACCGTCGAGACCCTCGCGGCGTCGCTCCTTACGAGCGCGCCGTCCATCTCGTTCGGCGTAGCCATGAACGAGGCCAAGCCCAGGCTTGTGCGGGTCGAAGGCAACAACGAGGCGCTCAAGGCCGCCGCCGCAGAGGCGTGTCTTTCCATCGGCGCGGGACATGCCTTTGTCGTCATGATGCGCGACGCCTATCCCATTAACGTGCTTCCGGCCCTCAAGGCCAATCCCGGTGTATGCACCATCTTCGGCGCGTCGGAAAATCCGCTCGAGGCCGTCGTGGGCGAGTCGCCCCTGGGTCGTGCCGTGCTCGGCGTGGTGGACGGGACGCCGGCCGCGTCCATCGAGACGCCAGAGGAAAAGAAGGGCAGAAAGGCGCTTCTTTCCATGCTGGGATACGCCGGATAGGGGTGGCGGGAGTTACACTCCGGGGCTACAAAAAGGTTTATAACAACGCGAAAGGATTCGAGAGAATGGGTGCAACGATGAAACAGCTCATGATGGGAAACGAGGCCATCGGGCGGGGCGCCGTCGAGGCGGGGGTGAGCGTCGTCTCCGCCTATCCGGGCACGCCGTCGTCAGAGATTCCCGCCTACCTAGCGCGAATTGCCAAGGACCACGCCATGTACGTCGAATATGCCGCCAACGAGAAGGTGGCACTCGAGGTGGCAATCGGCGCGAGCTGGGCAGGCCTGCGGGCGCTTGCCACCATGAAGCACGTGGGCGTCAACGTCGCCGCGGACCCGCTCCTCTCGCTCACGTACACGGGGGTGAAGGGCGGCCTTGTGCTCGTGTCCGCCGATGACCCGTCGTGCCACTCCTCACAAAACGAGCAGGACAATCGCTATTACGCCATGCTGGCATCCATGCCCGCCCTCGAGCCCGCCTCGCCCCAGGAGGCGCTCGAGATGACCAAGGCGGCCTTCGACCTTTCGGAGGCCGTGGGCCTTCCGGTGATGCTCCGCCCCACGACGCGCTCGTGCCACTGCCGCGCCGATGTCGAGGCCGGCGAGGCGCGCCCGCAGAACACGGGCGCCTCGTTCGAGCGGGACGTCCGGCACCGCGTCACCATACCGGCGCATGCCCGCCTCCTGCACCCCGAACTCCTGCGGAAGATCGAACAGGTCCGCGAGACGTTCGAGGAAAGCCCCTTTAACAGCGTCACGGGATCGGGCAGCCGCGGCATTATCGCATCAGGCATCTCATCGGCGTACGTGGCCGAGGCCGTCGCAGCGCTCGGTGGGGGCATGGCGGTCCTCAAGCTCGGCACGGTCCATCCGCTTCCCCGCCGCCTGCTCGCCTCGTTCCTTGAGGGCAAGGACACCGTGCTCGTGGTGGAGGAGATGGAGCCGGTGGTGGAGTGCCAGGTCAAGGCCCTGGCCTTCGAGGAGGGCATAGGCGTCTCCCTACGGGGCAAGGACCTCGTCCCGCGGACGGGGGAGCTTGACACCGGCATCGTCACACGCGCCGTTGCCGAGGCCTTCGGCCTTTCGTCCCCCGCCGCACCGGCATGCGGTCCGGAGACGGTGGCCCTGCCGCCCCGGCCCCCCGTGCTCTGCCCGGGATGCCCGCACCGCGCCACCTTTTACTGCATCAACAAGACCTCCAAGAAGGCCATAAAGACAAGCGACATCGGGTGCTACACCCTCGGTGTCGTCCCTCCGCTCTCGGCGGTGGACACGTGCCTGTGCATGGGCGCAAGCATCGGCGTGGCCTGCGGCCTCGCCGCCGCCGGTACGAACGAGGTCGTCGCCACCATCGGCGACTCCACCTTCTTCCACACCGGCCTTCCCGCCCTGGCGTCGGCGGTGTACAACAGGCACCGCGTCACCATCGTCATCCTCGACAACAGGACGACAGCCATGACCGGGCACCAGCCGCACCCCGGCACGGGGACGACCGCCATGGGCGCGCCCGCCCCCATGATAGACATCGCCACGGTATGCGAGGCCATGGGCGCCGCCACCTGGGTGGTGGATCCCTTCGACCTGCCGGCAACGATGGAAGCCCTCACGGCGGCTAACGCCGTCGAGGGCCCCGCCGTCGTCGTGGCCAAGAGCCCGTGCGCGCTGCTCCTCAGGCGTTCGGAGCCGCCGCTCGTGGTGGACGAGGAAGCCTGCACGGGGTGCAAGCTCTGCATCACGCAGCTGGGGTGCCCCGCCATCACCTTCAAGGACGAGGAGAAGAAGTCGCACATCGACCCGCTGCTCTGCACCGCATGCGGCGTGTGCGCACAGGTCTGCCGCTTCAAAGCAATCAAGAACGAGTGATACCATGTCTGACGATTACGGGCCGTTTTCCGGCAAGCTGTCCCGGGACGAGTTTGAGCGCCGCGTCCAGGAAAAGATACAGGAATTCCAGGGCCTCCTCACGAGGGAGGGCGCCGTCTCCATCATCGCCTCCGAGCTCGGCATGTCGCCGGTCCGCAAACCAAAGGACGTATCCATCAAGATAGCCGACATCCAGGAGGGGATGACAAACATAGACCTCCTGGGCAAGGTCACCCGCCTTTCCGAGGTCAAGCAGTTCACGAAGCGCACCACGGGGGAGTCTGGCCGCGTCATGAGCGTGGTTCTTGCCGACGAGTCCGGGTCTGTCCGCGTCTCCCTGTGGGACGAGCAGACCGAGGTCGGCTCGGCACTTTCCATAGGAGACGCCGTGCGCCTTTCCGGCGGCTTTGCCAAGAAGGGATTCAACGACGCCGTGGAGCTTACCCTGACAAGGCGGGGCGCCATCGAGAAGACCTCTGCCGACATCGACGTCCCCGTCGCCCGGGAGGAGCATGTCGCCGTCGCCGACCTTGCCGAGGGAATGGCCAACATCTGCCTTACCGGCGTGGTCGCCGGCGTGTCGGACGTCAGGGAGTACGAGCGCAGCGGCCGGACGTTTAAGGTCTGCTCGCTCTTTGTGCGTGATGCCACGGGCCAGGTCCGCGTCTCGTTGTGGAACGCGCACGCCGAGGCGACCCGCGACCTGTCGGTGGGCGACGCCGTGCGCCTTTCCGGCTGCTACGCCCGCATGGGGTTCGGGGGCGTCGAGGTCCAGACCAACGCATATTCGCGTCTGGAGATCCGCCCGGACGTATCCGGCCTCGACCTGCCTGAGGTCGGCGCGTTCGTGCCCCTGGGCGAGCTTACCGCCGACCACCAGTTCTGTTCCGTCCGCGGGACGGTGGCCGCCCTCTTCGAGCCGCGTACCTTTTCGCGGGACGACGGGTCGACGGGCACCGTGGGGTCGATGGAGCTGCAGGACGAGTCCGGGTCCTGCCGCGTCTCCCTGTGGGACGAGCAGGCGGACGCCCTTGCCACCCTCGCCCCCGGCATGA
>JAHKLV010000149.1 GCA_020854925.1 Candidatus Methanofastidiosia archaeon
CAACAGCTCAGCGCGGCGGGATGGCGGGAAAGCAGCAGGTGGAATATCTTAGAGGCAAACATCAATTTCCTGCCTTCCGGGCCGTGGATGATACCGCAAAAGGCAAACTTCTTCCTTGACTCGTACGGCGGTATGCGCTACCACCTGCGTGTCTGGGAAACAGGCGGCCTCGTCATTGGCCAGGCACACATCGATACCTCGATACCACACAGCGCATACGGGTATGAGTCTGCCGAGGCACGCGTTGCCAGGGCGTTTGGCAGGTACTTCGTGAGGAGGAACGAGCTTTACCTCGGAAACGCATGCCGTGACGGGAAGGGATATGTCTGCAACGGGTGGGCAACGACAATAAAATATAAATAATCAGTTCTGCCCCTCTATCATGGTGAAGGGATGGCATTTCCGCACAATACGCACCCAGGGCGATTTATCGTCGTAGAAGGCATAGACGGCTCAGGCCTTACCACCCAGAGCACGGGCATCGTGCGCGAGCTTCGGGCAGCAGGCACCGCCGCGTTCCAGACCAAGGAACCCACTGACGGCCCTGCGGGCGGCGTCCTGCGCTTAGCGCTCACGAAACGGCTTGGACTCACCGCAGAGACCTTTGCGCTCCTCTTTGCCGCCGACCGGATGGACCATCTCAACGCCGACGTCATCCCGCGCCTCAAGATGGGCACAACGGTGGTGTGCGACCGCTACATCTTCTCCAACATCGCGTACCAGGGCGTGGAGCTTGGTCAGGACTGGATTCAGGCCCTCAACGAAAAAAGCATCCTGCCAGACCTCACCATCTTTCTTGATGTGCCCCCCGAAACCTGCATGAAGCGCATCTACGCGCGCCAGGCACGGATTGAGCACTTTGAGGATGTTGACACGCTTTCGTCCATACGGACGACCTTCCTCTCCGTGCTGCGCCGGTTCAGGCAGGAACACGACGCCCCCATAGCCGTCGTCGATGGGAGCAACCCCATCGAGATGGTCACACGGGACATCATGCGCCACGTCATGCCGCTCTTTCGCACCTAGGCACCGGCATAATAGTATTCACCCGAAGCCTTCTGCTTCCGGTCGAGCTGGCTGTCGGTCTTGTTTGCCCGGGGGCGCCCGTTTTCCGAGTCCCTCCTAAAGGTGATGCCCACCGTGCCGAGGAAGGTGTTCATGCCCCGGCGAAGGTCGAGCGGTTCCGATGCGGCGCCGCTCACGCTGGGTATGCCAGAAAAGACGATGGTCCGGTCCGACAGATAGTCCGTCGTCACGAGGTCGTGCTCGACAATGATGGCCGTGGTGTCGCTTTTCTCCATGCGGCGGCGCACCATCTTTGCCATGGCGAGCCGCTGCTCGACATCGAGGTAGGCGGAAGGTTCGTCGAGAAGGTAGAGCTGGGCCTTCTTCGAGAGGCATGCCGCGACGGCAGTGCGTTGCAGCTCGCCGCCGGAAAGCTCCGAGACGACGTTATCGAGGAGGGGTTCAAGCTGCAGGGGATTGAGTATCTCGGTCTTGTACCAGCTTTCGTAAAGGTCCTTTTTTGCCACCGCGAAGAGAAGCTCACGCACGGTCCCGTCAAAGTCGTGCTTGATGTACTGGGGCTTGTACGACACCTCGACGGTGTGGTCCACCTCGCCTGTGGTCGGCTCCTCGACGCCGGCTATCATCTTCACGAACGTGGACTTGCCCGTGGCGTTTGGTCCCACGATGCTCACCACCTCGCCTTGGTACACGGCCCCGGCAGACACCGAGAGCGTAAAGGCAGGGTACTCCTTCGAGAGGGCGGGATACGAGAAGAGAAGGTCGTCTGACGCCCACGCCTTGGGCGTGCGCAGGACGAAGCGTATCTCCTCGTCCCTAAACCGTATGTTTTCATCCTTGAGGAATCCCTGAAGGTAGGTGTTGATACCCACGCGCACCCCCATGGGCGACGAGACGATGCCGTACACCGCCGGCTTGCCGAAAAGAAGATGGACATGGTCGCTCAGGTAGTCCAGCACGGCGAGGTCGTGCTCGATGACGATGACCGTCTTTTCCTGTGCAAGCTCACGGATGGCGCCCGCCACGTTGAGGCGCTGGTAGATGTCAAGATAGGACGAGGGCTCATCAAAGTAGTAGACATCGGCGTCGCGCGCGATGGCGGCCATGATGGCCAAGCGCTGCAACTCGCCCCCGGAAAGGTCGCCAAGCGAACGGTCCCTTACCTCGCCCATGCCGAATCGGCGAAACAGGTCTTCGCCCACGCCCCGGTCATCGACCTTTGATACCACGTCCTCAACCGTACCGTTAACGACCTTGGGGATCTTGTCCACGTACTGGGGCTTGGTGACGATGCGCAGGTCGCCCTCCTGCAGGCGCTCAAAGTACGCCTGGAGCTCTGAGCCCCGGAAGTGCCGTGCTATCTCCCCGTAGCGCTCGGCGCGCTCGCTCTTGGAGATGGCCTGCTTGCTGATGGCCCCGAGGAGGACGGAAAAGGCGTCCACCTTGCCGAGGTTCGGGATTATCTCGCCGGATAGGATCTTGATGGCGGTGGTCTTCCCCACGCCGTTGGGGCCGATGATGCCAAGCACGGTCTTGTCCTTCGGAACGGGGAGGCGGTAGAGGCGGAAGGAGTTGGGGCCAAACTGGTGGACCGGCATGTCCAGCTCCTCTGGAAGATTGA
>JAHKLV010000058.1 GCA_020854925.1 Candidatus Methanofastidiosia archaeon
ACAACAGCCAAGGATTCGGCCACCGAGAAAAAACGACGATGCCCTAAAACGCACCTAGTGATTGATTTCGGCCAGGTACGCAAGGACCTTGTGTGCCTTCTCTATCTTTTTCTCATACTGGGCGACCGCGCCTGAGACCTTTTTCTTCTGCGCCATGTAGTCCTCTTCGCGCAGCAGGCCCTTGCTGTTCATGACCTCGACCTCACGGAGAGTCTCATCCTGGATCTTCTTCTCCGTTTCCAGGGTAGCAAGCTCGGTAACGGTCTTTTCCTTGAGCGTCTCCGCCTTGACGTGGAGCGCCTCGAGCTCGGACTCCGTACGCTCAAGGTCTGCGGCATACTTTGTCTTGAGTTGCGCCAGGGTGTCGTTTCCCGGCTCTTCCTCCAGCGCCGCCGACGTCTTGGAAAGATAGGTGGATAACAGCGTCTTCTCGTTTTCCAGCTTCACTATCTTATCCACAAAGTCGGGTTTTTCCCGCTCGACTATCTTCGTCTTGAGGGACATGTCTCCGACCTTGTCCTTGATACCGCCAAACATACTCATGTATACACCTGAAAATCCATAGAACAGGACAGTATTTAATTGTTTTTGAGAAGGCGGCTAGAGGAGCTCGAGATGGAGCGGAAGGGAGATGATAGAAGGGACGCCGCGCAGTTCGAGATAGTCCATCTCGTCGAGCGCAGGGACGCCGAAGAGGATGAAATCATCGAGACAGGAGTAGACAAACACCTCCCACTCGTCCTCCCACACGACAGCCTCCCTGATGCGCTTGTCGAGGCGCAGCGTGTTTTTCCGTGACTTGAGAAGGCGTGCCTTCCCCACGGACCTGAGGGTCGACTGGTTGGATCCCTTCCAGAACGCCTGGGAAAGAAGGAGCATGGAGTCGGTGAGGCGGAAAACAGCATAGACCTCGTCCGAGATGCTCACGTCCTCGGGGAGCGAGACCCAGCAGCCGTTCTTGGAAACGGAGACATACCCGGTCCCCTCATACTCGAAGGAAGAGACGGAAAACACAGCACTTCACTCCACGAGGCGATTCACCCGCACGAGCAACAGGAACGAGGCGCAGGGGAGCTCCTTGTCGTTCATGGCCTCGAACATGTCCTGGATCTGTTCGAGGAGCTCCATCCTGTCTATGGAGAGCATGGCGTTGTCTACCTCGTGGACGATGCGCTCGATGCAGTAGTCTGCAATCTTTGACTGGTCCAGGCCTTTCAATCGCTGGTAGACGGCCCTGTTGATATAGACAGGGTAGTATTCCACGTCTTCCGCCCACTCGAGGCGGGGAGGTACATGCTCAATGTTCTTTTTTGTGTTTTCCATGGGGTGCACCCGGGCACGACAGGGCGGTAGGAAGGGCTAATAAAACTAACAGAGGTATGTGTGGCATGACATGCCCCCGCTATATAAATCTTGTGATGGCTGAAAAGACAGTCTGGCAGGGTGGCCTAGCCGCCCATGAACAGCTTCTTGACAAAGGCCACCATGTTGCTCTTAGCAAGGACGAATATCCGCGCCCCCGGCTCGATGATGGTGTCCCCCTTGGGGATGAAGAGCTTCTCCTCCCGGTAGACGGCGACGATGAGAAAGTCCTTTGAGGGTATCTCCTTGAGCTTTTTGTGCACCACCGCTGACCGCTCGCCAACGATCATCTCGAGGATCTCCGCCTGCCCCCCGCCGATGACCGTGAGGTCGATGACGTCGGGGCGCATGATGAATCGTTCGATGGCCTGGGCGGCCGTAAGCTCGGGGGAGACGACGACACTAACACCTAGCTTCTTGAAGATGTCTTGCTTCTGATAGTCTGCAACCCGGGCAACGGTAATCTTGACGCCGTATTCCTTTGCAAGGAGGCAACCGGTGAGGTTGCTGCCATCGTCGCCGGTGACGGCGACAAAGGCGTCTGCGGTAAAGATGTTGACCTCCTCGAGGCCACGGATGGTGGTGCCGTCCTCGTAGACCACAAGGGCGTCGAGCTCTGCCGATATGGTGGTGGCCCGCTCCTTGTCGTTTTCGAGCACGGTGACCTCGTGACCCCGATTCACCAGCGACTTGGCAAGATTGTTTCCAATCCTGCCGCCGCCCATGATGATGATGTACATGGTTTCACCTTTGGTTATGCCGTGGCAGACTCCCTGCCAAGAAGGATGTTTATTATCTTGGCGTAGGTCGGCCTCGTGATAAAGACACCAACGAGGATGCCGATGATGGTGACGATGGCAAAGCCACGCAGCGTCCCGAGCTGCATGTAGGCCAGCGGCACCATGGCAATAATGGTGGTGGTCGCGGAGGCGAAGATGATGGAAAACGCACGGGATATGCGCTTTGACAAGCCGGTGCGCAGCTTTGACGTCCGGTCCTCTGCCTCGCCTTCCAGCACCTCGTCGGTGATGATGACCATATGGTCGACCCCCGTTCCCAGCGTCGCGAGGACGCCGGCGATGGAGGGAAGGTCCAGCTGGTGGCGTATGAGGACCGCAATGCCAAGGACGATGATGGTCTCGCTAAATGCGGCCCCGAGAAGGGGGAAGACGATCTTCGGCTTCCGGTAGCGCAGGTAGACGATGACGCCCACGGCAAGGATGGCGACGATGCCTGCGATGACAATCTGCTGGAGGAAGACGTTGCCCAGCGCAGGTGACGTGTAGCCCTTGGCAATGATGCGCTGCTTCACCGGCAGCGCCCCCGCATTGAGCTGAATCCAGAGGATGCGCGCGCGCTCCATGTCCTCGTCGGTGCTCCCGAAGGACGCCGACAGATTTTCTCCTTTCCATGAGCCGTCCTTTATCGATGCCGCAAAGTCGGCGGAAAGCGGAGCGTCAAAGACCACCTGGTCGTCAAGGAGCATGACGATGTAGTGGTTGTTCGGTGCCGTGTCGGCGCCAACGGCGATGACCGTTTGTGAGAATATCTCGGCTCCCTCCCTCGAAAGGGTGAACGGCACCTCCCAGCGACGCGTGGAATTGAGATTCGTGTAATGGTCGACGCTCTTTATCTCGTCGCCGGTGACCATGAGCTCGAGCACGTCGACCTCCGGGTCGGTGGCCTGGCCGGTGCTGTTCTTGACAGCGACTATCTTGATCTCGAACTTGCCCTGCTCCGTGACAAGCTGCTCCGCCTCACCGAGCTGCCTGCCGGCAAACTCGATAGAGATGTAGCGGTCGTTCTCGATTGTCTTTACGGGAATGTCGGAAAGCCCGAGATAGTTGAGCTTGGTGGAGATGATGTCACGCGTCTCCCTGGTAGTTTCCGGTGAGACCCTGTTAAGGAAGGCGTCGACCGTTGCGAGACCGTCGAGGCGCTCGGCGTACCATTCACGAAGATAGTCTTCAAAAGCGCTTTCTGATAGGTCGTTGGCAAGCGACTCCTCCGCCTCGGTGAGTGAACGTCGGACCTCAAACCACTCCTCGTCCTCAAAGGAAATGAGCGTGACCTTGCTTCCCGCGGTGACCGACTTGAGCAGCTGCGCCCGTGCCGTCGTATCGCTGACGGTAACCGTCATGGTGCCTGCCTCGTCATCAAAGGCCACCGTTGCCCAGGTGACGGCCGCCTCCAAGGCGTCCTTGTGTGATGCCAGGTCTTCGACAAGGAAGGTGACCGAGTCGTCTCCAGACTCGGATACGTCCAGGGTGGCACCGGAGGCAGAGGCGATAAGGTGCAAAACGATATCGTCCCTGCTGCCGGATATCTGGATGAGATTTCCCTCAAGTTCGAGGTCTATCCATGAACCGCCCTCAATTTCAATGCCGAACTGGATGTTTGAATCGAATCCGTCACCAAACGAGGGATTGATGGCAATAAGGGATCCCACGAGAACGAGAATCCATATGAAGATCCGCAGATTCTTCAGAATTGACACGCTCATGCCTTCCGCCTCCGTTTGGAGGAAGTCGGAGCCTGGCGCCCGATAAACCACATGAGGATGCCGGTATTAAGCATCCACGTGTTCATGAGGTCCACGACAAGCGCAAAGACGAGCACAATGGCGATGGAGTCAAGCGTCTCGTGCTGGGAGACAACGTAGAGGACCGCCATGGCAGAAAGCGTCGTCAGTGTCATGGTAAGGCCTGTTTTCATGGCGCTCTTCACCTTCTCGGAAAGCTCGCCCTTGCGTTTAATAAGGCGGGTGGTGAGAAGGATATCAGAGTCGACAGAATAGCCGATAATCATGAGCAGCGCGGCGATGGTACCCAGGGTGAGCTTGACGCCAAAGAGGCTCATGAGCGCAACGGTGATGCCGATGTCCGATGCGGCGGAGAGCACCACGGCAGCGCTGGGTATCGGCGTCCGGAATACGAGAAACACGATAATCGACATGCCCACAAAAGCGGAAATGATTGCCTTGACAGCCGATGACTGGAACTGCCTGCTCACCGCCGGATTGAAGACGGAAAACGAGAGCTCGGCATCAGGATACCGCTCAAGGAAATAGGATTCGAGCTGCTGTGAGGAAATGTCCACCGGAGCCTCGATGTAGGTGAGCCCGGACGTGATGCCGGGTGCCGAGCGGACCTTTATCTCCGTTGAGCCGAAGATGCCGCGAAGGTCGCTCTGGAGCGCATCCGAATCGATGTCTATGTTGCGCACCTTGACAAGCGTCCCCCCCTCAAGGTCCGTTCCAAGGGCGACGCCGTTGAGAGCGATGATAACAAGGGAAAGGGCTAGAAGCACCAGGGGAACGCCCACGAGGACCGTCCTGCTCCTGCCGGGGATATTGATCCGTTCTATGATGTCGTCGAGATTCATCTATTCACCACGTTTCTGTGTGCATCCGTTGAAATAAAATGAGCATTGTCGGGTAATACCTATTACTCGCGAACGCTGCTTTTTAAACCTATCGACATGCGGAGCGCCCCCCCGTTATCGATAGATTTTAATAGAGCACGGCATACGTGACCGTATGCCATTTCAAGAGGGAGACCGCGTCCTGCTGCTCGACAGGAAAGGCAAGAAGTTCATGCTCACCATCGGCGAACGGGATGAGTTCCATACGCACAACGGCATCGTGCATCTGTCCGAAATCGTTGGGAAAGAACCAGGATGCAGGCTTATCACGCACATGCAGAAGGAGTTTACCGTCCTGCGCCCGACCCTAGTCGACTATGTGCAGAAGATGAAGAAGCTCCCGCAGACCATCCAGTTCAAGGACGCCTGCCAGATCCTCGCCCACACGGGTCTTGCCAGCGGGCACTCGGTGGTCGAGGCTGGTGTCGGCTCGGGCGCGCTCACCCTCTTCCTCTCGCAGGTCATAGCGCCGGGTATCATCACCTCGTACGAGATACGGGAGGACTTTGCCAATCTCTCCCGCAAGAACCTGGAGGCATATGGGGTCACGAACTCCGTCATCAAGCTCCAGGACATCTACGACGGCATCGACGAGACCGATGTTGACCTCGTCGCCCTTGACCTTCCCGAACCGGAGCGGGTGGTGGCCCACGCCCATGGCGCCCTCCGTGCAGGCGGCCACCTCTTCTCGTTTTCTCCCACCATCGAGCAGGTCATCAGGTTCCACGCGGCACTTGAGGACGACCAGTGGATGGAGGTGCGCACCATCGAGTGCATCACCCGTGAATACGAGGTAAAGCGAAACGGCACGCGCCCCAAGACCCTCATGCTCGGCCATACCGGGTACCTTTCCTTCGCCCGCAGGATATAGGCCCCCTCTGGGAAAGGTTTAAATGGTACCTGTGCAGCTTTTGGGTAATACACGAGGGGAGACAAGTGGGACTTTTCACGGCACTGTGGTTCATCCTTCCGGCCTACGTCGCCAACGGGGGTGCCTGCGGCATCCACGACTCGAGACCGGTGGACGGCGGCCGCCGTGCGTGGGACGGCCGGCGTATCATCGGTGACGGCGTCACGTGGGGCGGGTACCTTTCAGGTACTACCTTTGCCATTCTCTTCAGCATCCTGCAATGGTATGTGGCACCCTCGTACTATCCCATAGCCGACGCCTCGTTGACGCAGGCTGCGGCACTGGGCTTCCTTCTCGGATTCGGGGCGCTGACCGGCGACCTGGCTGAAAGTTTCCTCAAGCGCCGGCTCGGCATCGAGCGCGGGCAGCCGCTCCCCCTCCTCGACCAGTGGGACTTTTTGGTGGGTGCGCTGGCTTTCTCGCTCATCATCGTGCGCCCCCCGCTCCTTGATGTGGCCATTCTCTTTGTCATCACACCGTTTATCCACCGGGGAACCAACTACCTCAGCAACAGGGCAGGACTCAAGGATGTGCCGTGGTGACTGACCGCGTCCAGTGCGAACGGTGCGGTAGGATAACACATGTCCTGCACGAGTGCTCCCTGTGCAAAAAGCGGGTCTGTCCCACGTGCTACCGCAACATGCTGTGCGCCTGCAAGGACTGCATGCCGGGCAGATAGGCGTTCTCAGTCTGTCACAGTCCCTTTTAAAGGGAAACGCTTTTAAAAGCGTACTTATAAATGAATATGGATTTTAATCATAACTTCGGTGATTCCCCATGGCAATGGTAACCCTCATACGTTGTGAAAAATGTAAAAAATGGTTCAAGGAGACCGAGCTCTCAGAGGGCTCACTCTGCGAGGCGTGTACGAAAAAGGAGGAGGCCAAGTCCGCGGCCTCCGTACAGGGTGGCGACATCAAGGAACAGTTCGTCCGGTACATCGAGCGCAGTGGCGCCACATCACTTGCCACGCTTGCGAAAAAATACAAAAGCAAAGTGACTGAGGAAGAGGCGGAACAGGCACTCGCCGAGCTTGAGATCGAAGGACGGATTGCCAAGCGCGAGAGCAAGAACAAGAAGGGGAAGTATGTATACGAAGCTGGAAGGACTGATTCCAATGAGCAATGATGAAGATTTTCACATAGAGTCCAAGATAGTGAATGTGGTGGTC
>JAHKLV010000042.1 GCA_020854925.1 Candidatus Methanofastidiosia archaeon
ATGGCGCCCACCGGGTCGTCTACCTTGAACCGTGTCTCGATAACATCCACCGCAAGGACGACGAGCACGCCGGCAATAAAGCCGATGGCTAGGGACCAGGCGGGACTCACACTGGCACAGGGGGCGGTGATGGCCACCAGGCCGGCAAGAATGCCGTTCATGGTCATGCCCACATCGGGTTTCTTGAGTTTGATCCACGTGGTAAGGATGGCTGCCAGACCCCCAGCTGCCGCAGCCAGGTTGGTAGTCGTTGCGATGAGCGCAATAGAGCTTGTTGCCGCGAGTTCACTACCGGGGTTGAATCCGAACCATCCGAACCAGAGCATGAACAGGCCGATGCCAGCCAACGCGATGTTGTGGCCTGGAATGGCCCTGGGTTTTCCTTCGGCGGTGAATTTTCCTATGCGGGGGCCAAGGACTATGGCCATTGCCAAGGCAGCCCATCCGCCGACACTGTGCACCACCGTGGATCCCGCAAAGTCGACAAATCCCCGTTCAGCAAGCCATCCTCCGCCCCAGGTCCAGTGGACCACGACGGGATACGCAAGGACGACCATGAATGCCGATACGATGAAGTATGCCGTATACTTCATACGCTCTGCAACGGCACCGCTCACGATGGTGGCGGCCGTTGCCGCAAACATCATCTGGAAAAAGAAGAACAAGAGTCCCGGTATCGCCAGACCGTCCCATGCCTCAAGTCCCACTCCGCGGATGAATGCATGTCCCATGTCACCGATAAAGGCGCCGCTTCCCGAGAAGGCAAGGGAAAATCCGATGGCCATGAAAAGAATGCTTCCCAGTATCATGTCGGTCATGTTTTTCATGATAATGCTGAGCGTGCTCTTTGCTCGCGTGAATCCCGCTTCGACGGCAGCAAATCCTAGCTGCATCGAAAAGACGAGGATGCTGGCTACAAGCACCCATACCGTGTCTATCATGCTAATTTCCATACTCTCACCTTATTGTTCATATGTATACTATAATTAATAAAATATATCCATTCATAAATTATTTTATTAATTTAGTATACACATGTTTTCTTAACATGGTGATGCATACATCCCTTTAAATAGTTTTTGGTTATATCCAGAACATATTGGATATTTGGATTAAATTATAAATTATAATACTATATATGTAGATAAATAAGATATAATTTTGAATGAATGTAAGAACTCTTCGAACCGAAACATAGTAAAAGGCCTGATACTATAGCGGAGGAATGGTAGAAAAAGGGTCACCCCGCTACTACGCCGATAGACTTGATGCGGGCTACAGGGTCGTGCTATCCGCGTACGTGCTCCTCGTGGCACTCTTTTGGCTCTATTGGGTGGTATGGGGCCATGAATACGGGTACTTCTGGAAGGTGCTAGCGATTGTGGGTGGCTTCGTGGCAGCGGGATATGGTTCTGTCTACTACGGTGGCCTTGACGAGCGTCTTGCGAGCAGGTACGAGCGCCGCAAGCGCGCAGGCTAGCGAGCAAGGAGCACCGGGCATGGCGCTGTTTCGGCCACGAGCTCCGATACGTGCCCCAGATGGGTTGCGGGGAAGTTCGACTGTCCTCGTGTACCCATGACAATGATGCTGTATGCTCCCGACGAGGCCACCGACACGATCATGACAGGTACATCGCCAAAGGCGATAATACCCTGGGCGCCCATTCCCTTCTCGGCCGCGTACCGGCATGCCTCATCGAGAATGGCACGCGCATGGAGGAATGAGGGCAGCAGGGGAAGAGCCTGGACGTCGGTGCCACGGTAGACGGCCCCTTCAAACGGTGAAAGGTCGATCTCCGCCTCACAGTGGGTGTCCACGACGTGGAGCACATCGATGGTGGCGTTCGTTCCCAGACCCAGCTTTTCTGCATATTCGAGTGCTTTGTACGCGTTCTTCGACCCGTCAACGGGAACAAGAATCGTGGTTATGGGGCTTTCTTCCATGCATACACCTAACGGTGATATGTCATCCCTACGTATCCCCGCCCATACTGCTCCCCCATCTCTTTGCGCATCGCAAAGGATGCTGCATCCCCTGTGCAGTGGTACCCGTGGACGACAATCCCGTGCGTCAACGCATACGCCGCCGTGGCCTCTATGCGTTCAGGTGATGCGGCCACAAGGTGGGTGCCCCCTGCTACCAGTGTAATGGGACTTTTGCATAGGCTTTGGCAGTATGCGAGGGTGTTAAGCATGCCCGCATGATTGCATCCAAGAAGCACCGTGGCCTCCTCCCCGTTGTCGATGACAAGCGATTGGTCGTCACGGATGGTGTCGTGCACGAGCCCTTGGCCAGATTCTTTTAAAAAAAGGTCGGGAACTCGCTCAAGTGGGTCTTGCCTTTGCACTTCTCCCGTTGCCATGAGTGTCGGCGTAACGGCTGTCGGTTGTGTTGAGCACGTGATATCCGATACCAGCGAGAGCTCTTCTTCGGACCAGGGCATGCCGATGTAGGTATCTTCTCCCGATACGCGCTTGTACTTTTTTTCAAACACATCAGGGTGGCAGAGAATCCGGGCTCGTGATTCCATGGCAGCATCGAGCAATCCTCCCGTATGGTCGTAATGGCCGTGGCTGAGGATAATGTCCGTGACGGTGCCCAGGTCAATACCGAGGGCTTCGGCGTTGTGGGAGAGAACCTCGAAGCTTTGCCCGGTGTCAAAAAGGATGGATTTGTTTCCTTGTTCAATGAAAAAGGCGATACCGTGCTCCCCCCTGAGCGAAGAGGAGAGCTTAACGGCATTATCGCTCAGGCAGGTGATGCGCGTGTCCTTCATGGTATCACTCGGGCTTGCAGACAAGCTCCCGGTACTTGAATTCAAATACCGCATTGGAATGGGCAGGATAGACTATCCATGCGGTATCGGAGCCAGAACCCGTGCCCCCTATGGCCATGACTTCCCGGTCCATGGGTATAAGTCCCGCATCGGCAGCCATGACCGTAATCTCGCAGGCAACCTTGGTACCTTGCCCGAAGAGGCGCAGTGTCTGTGCCATAAGCTCGGGGGGTGTAAGATACCCGAACTTGTTGGATATACCCCTGCCAACACCAGATAAGGCGTGGGAGGTGGTAAGTACCGGTATTCCTCGTGCCTCAAGAGCTTCCCTCTGTTCAGGAGTCATGCGGTCGACACCCCGTTCCTTGAAACCCACATGGTGGGACACGGCTACAATCCTTTCCAAGGCAGGGTCTATGCGTTTGTAGAGTTCTAGGGCGCTGTACCCCGATGTGGTCGCGATGACATACGTTGTTACACCGCGCTCTCTGGCACGAGCTACCGCCCGGCCAATGCACGCTTCGGTACATTCCTTTCCGGGTTGCGAAAAATATGCCGTTTCCGTACTCTTCGTGTGAGAATCCATACCGTTATTCTTTAAACGCATATAAAATGATTGTGATTCATACCCGCCATATCTTTAAGAAGGCTGCCACCAAAGGTCTCCTATGCATCTTGCCATGGACCTCCATTCCCATTCGGGATACGCAGGCGGCGTCGGCAGCATGTCGTTTGAGGATATTGAACGTAACATGCCTTGCAAGGGCATCTCGGTGGTGGGTACCGGTGATTGTCTGCACCCCCTCTGGCGAAAGACATTGGAGAACACCCTTCGTGACTGTGGCACCGGCCTCTACGAGTATCGTGAGGGCAGCCCCCTCTCATACCTTCTTCAAACGGAGATAATCTTCACGGCAGACATCGGGGCACGGAGGAAGGGCGTCCATGTTGTACTCTTCTTTCCCTCGTTTGAGGCAATAGATGCCGTTACCGACCTTTTTTCCCGGTGGGGGGTGAAAAACACCGTTGGAAGGCCTTTTGTCACCTGTGCCGATCCACAGGAGGTGGGAGAACGTATCGCGGCCATGTACGCCGCTGATGATGGTATCGAGGTGGTACCTGCCCATGTCATGACGCCCGAAGGCGTGTTTGGTTCCAAGGCGCCGGTAGATACCTTGTCAGGATTTTTTGGTGAGGCGGCTGAGCGCATGCCTATCATTGAGACAGGCCTTTCGGCAGATCCTCTCGTCCTATCCCTCGTCCCTGAGCTTGACGGGCGTACCTTCATCTCCAATAGCGATGCACACTCGGCCGCTCTTCATCGAATGGGAAGGGAGTTTACTTCTGTCACATGCCCTCGTTCGTATGATGCCATTCTATCAGCCCTTCGACACAACAGAGTCGATGCAACAGGTGAGTTCCATCCGTCCGAAGGCAGGTATTTTCTTACGGGGCATCGTGCTTCCCGTGCTGGGCATGATGGGCGCTCGTGTGTGTATGGTCCGGGACGTGCGCCGTCCGATCGCCGGTGCCCCATATGCGGCAAACAGCTTACCATTGGCGTCCTTGAGCGGGCGCTTGACCTTTCACGCATACAGGGTGATGAACGGGCTATGGAGGATATGCGTGCCGTGACACCCTTTTATCATATGGTGCCGCTCGTGGAGGTCATTGCCCGGGCACGGGGCATAGCCTCTTGCTCGTCAGCAAAGGTACTTTTGGCATACCATGCCATCACCTCCGTTGTCCCCGAATGTGCGTTGTGGGGTCTTTCATCCGGCCGGATAGCGTCACGGCTTGCAGGCGTCGCCGATGAGAACGTGGTGCGTGCCATCATCGATGTGAGGGAAGGCAGATTCTCCTTTGAACCGCCAGGATATGACGGAGAATACGGGGAACTATCCATCGGGGATGCACGAGACTGCAGGGATATCTGCATCTGCCACTAAAGCAGCCGAAGGATACCGGTGATGCCAAGGGCTATGATACAGCAACCGAGGACGCTGCCAATCGTGAGGAAGACATAGGTCTGCCAGCGCTTGAGCCTGAGCATGTAAGCAAGAAGGACACCGCTCCACATGCCACCCCCCTGTATGGGCATGGCAGCAACAAGGACCGTGCCGTACGTTCCCCAGGTACGGGCCCATCGCACGAGGCGAGACGATTCGATGGAATGGGACCGTTTCTCAAGACGATCCGACAGGCTTCGGAACCAGGGAATACGTGCGGTATGGCCGTAGACCGCAAGAAAGAACGGTATCTGCATGACATCTAGGGCAATCCCCATCGCCACGACCGTGGCGGTGTTAATCCCCAATGCCATGGCGGAAGGGATTGATATCTTGCGCCCGAGGCCTATATGAAGCGCCAGAAAGGTCAAGTATACGTATGGTTCTGCCATGATGCAACACCCTAGTACATTCCGATGTACAGTGCCGCCATACCCAAGAGCATGACAGCCTTGAGGACGCTCTTGACCGTTTTTGCCTGCTCGATGGAGGGGGACCGTATAAGGCGCATGCAACACCAACAGAGTACCACGTCAGCCATGGTAATGAGCACAAGATAATATATATTATAGAGGCCTGCACGGTAGGGGAGTGGCGTGATGGCCACGAGCACGAGTAGGGGGATGGTGCTCAGTCGTGAAGCTGTCGGTATTCCCCTGGTAATGGCAAGTGTTCGTGCACCCCCCGCCCTATCGCCCTTATAGTCCTCTATGTCTTTTACCATCTCCCTACTGAGATTGATGAGTGCAGCGAAGAGGGCGGCATACTGTATCGATTCCAATCCTGCTACGGAGAGGCCACCATAGACAATGGCCATTCCCGTAAGGCCTGCAATGGTCAAATTTCCAATAAACCCCGCATTTTTGAGCGTTCGGGCATACCAATATAGCAACACACAAGCACTACCGGCTATTAGGGCGCACCAGGGATTAATGAGGACCGAAACGGCGCTTCCCGCACCCATCATAATAACGGCGAATGACTTAGCACCCGCTTTCGTGACGGTACCGGCAGGCAGGGGTCGCAAGGGTTTGTTGATGAGATCTATATCATAGTCGAAATAGTCGTTAATGGCGTTTCCGCCCGCGGTGATGAGGATGACAGAGAACACGGCATACACAAGGTCGAAAGACAGCTCATGAGTGAGTGCCGCCGCCAGTATGACGGCAATAGACGCGACGACCAAATTGAGCGGCCGTGAGAGCTGGAGGTAAGCACGTGCGTTCATACTCACAATGGTTGTTGGCAATTTATAAAGATTATTCATGGGAGCAGGGGATATGTGAATACAAGAAATAGTTTTTTTCTGTATATTATTCAGAATTCTGGTATATTTTTTATGTTTTTTGATAGAATGGACATATCATGTAACTGTATGGATATAATATCCACACAAACCTTTTTATACATTCCATTGTAAGATTTAGCAAGATTTCTTTAAAAGAAGAAATCATTTTTGAATTTTTGTGGAGGAAGAAGAATGGTTAGTGAAATGACTCCAAAGCGACGTTTTCTCGCCGCTCTCACCGGCGGGAAAGTCGACCGCAGGTCGGCTATCGTCCTGTCTAACTATGTTGTACCTCTGATGGAAGCAACCGGCGTATCTTGGCCAGACTGCCAGCTCAAACCCGAAGTCCTTGCAAAGTTCCAAGCAGGACGATACGAGGTTTGTGGTCTTGACAGTATTTTCAGTCACAACGACCTGGCAAGCGAGGTAACCGCCATTGCTGGTACATCAGATATATTGGATATTGGTGCAAAGGACCGGCATCCTTCTGTCATTAAGCACATATTCCAGGGAATGGACCCCGATGATGTATCCATCCCAGAAAATGCCGTTGAACTTGGAAGGCAGCCGATTATCCAGGGTTCCATGGATATCATTGCGGAGAACTATGGTGACACCGTTAGCAACTGTCGTGTCATTACCGGTCCCATCACCGTTGCCGGACACCTTTGGGGCGTAGAGGAACTTCTGCAGCTTTCGGAGACCAATCCGGACAAGTTTATGCAATGCCTTGACATTGTGAACGACGTTCTTATTGACATCTGCCGGGATGCCATTGACAATCATGGCGCAGACTCCTTGTACATGCCCGACCCGACGGCATCCGGAGACCTGCTTTCACCGCATTCATTTAGTGCGTTGATGAATCCGATTTACCAAAAGTTCACGAAAGCCACGAAGGACGTTCCTAAGTTCCTGCACATCTGCGGTAACACCGCACCGTTCCTTATGCATGCGCCCGATTCCGGCTTCGATGCATTCTCATTTGAAGCACCAGGATGTGTAGCGTATGATGCAAAGAGGACTATTGGGGACAGGATGGCTCTTGTTGGTTCACTCGAGACTGTGCGTGTTATGATGCTCGGTACACCTGAACTTGTCTACAAGGAGGGTCTTGAGAATATTCG
Source organism: Candidatus Methanofastidiosia archaeon (assembly GCA_020854925.1). Classification (GTDB taxonomy): domain Archaea; phylum Methanobacteriota_B; class Thermococci; order Methanofastidiosales; family NM3; genus JAHKLV01. Next base: position 7,202 of record JAHKLV010000042.1, read on the forward strand.
TGATGGCGTTGACATCCTTTGTCCCGCATGTGGTACGCCACCATACACACCGCTTGAGAATATCAAGGCACTTGTCGAGGCTACAAAACCCCACGAGAAGAAAAAGAAGAAGCGTCGCCCGAAGGTTGACATCGTTGCCGAGTTCATGCCGGAAGATGCTAAGCTCAAGGAGCTTACCCTTGTTGTCATGGATGGGGATGCAGCCAGTGCAGAAAAACAGACTGTTGCTCTTCTCGAGGCAGGGTACGAAGCCATTGATATCGTGGAAAAGGCACTTCTGCCTGGAGCGATAGCTGTTGCAAAGCTCTACGACGGGGGATACGTCTTCGTTCCTGAAATCCTTCTTGCGAGCACAGCTATGCAGGCAGGTATCAAGCATTGTCAGGAAGCTCTGGATTCTGTTGCAAAGGTTGGAAAGATTGTCATGCATGTTGCCTTTGGCGACGTGCACGCCATTGGTAAGAACATTGTTGCCACCATCTTGTCTGCGAAGGGATACGAAGTCATTGACCTTGGTTCATCTGTTGATCCCCAAATCGTGGTTGACACAGTGAAGAAGGAAAAGCCAGATGTGGTATCAGGCACGTCGCTCATGACATCCACACGCGGTGCCTTCCCCAAGATTGCAAAGATGCTTGCAGATGCAGGGATTGAGATACCCTTCGTCATTGCCGGTGGTTCAGTTGACACGACTTTTGCTGACTCGATGGACTTTGCCATCTACGCAGATGGTCCAGAAGTCGGCAGCACCGTTCTTCAGCAAGCGAAGGCTGGCAAGAAGTGGAAAGAGATTAGGGAAGAGATTCACTCCTCCTACTAATCTTTCCTTTTTTTTCTTTTTCTCTTTTTATTTCGTGGGCACCTTTTTATTATGCCCCTGTCACGTATTTTAGGTGAGTACATGGCAAAGGTAGTCTTTGAGCCTTCTGGCAAAAAAATAAAGGTTTCTACTGGCACAACGCTTCTTGAGGCAGCCAAGGAATCCGGCGTCACCATCGATGCTCCCTGCGGGGGAAAAGGCACGTGCGGAAAATGCAAGGTACATCTTAAAAGCGGCCCACTAGGTGACATCACAGCGAGTGAACGAAAGAAGCTTTCTCCCGAAGAGTTGAAAGCCGGTGTGCGGCTTGCCTGCATGGCATCGATAGAAGGCGACTGTATAATCGATGTCCCCAAGGAAAGCATGCTCGGCGAGCAGAAGATTCTCATAGACGGGACAGAGACCGTTGTCACGCTTGACCCTTACGTGAGGGTCTACACGGTCACTCTACCGAAGCCGCATCTGCATGACAACAGGTGCGATTGGTTCCGACTTGAGGATGAAATTGCCACGTGCAGTGAATACACATCCATCGATTTCGATCTTTCTACGCTCCGCCAGCTTCCCAACCTCATACGGGATAACAACTATGAGCTTTCCGTCACCATGTACCGCAACCATGTCCTTGATATCGCCAAGGCACCTGTTGAGAAGGTATACGGCGCCGCTGTTGACATCGGCACCACGACGATGGTTGCATACGTCATGGACCTTACTACGGGAGACATCGTGGGTATCGGGTCTATGATGAATCCACAGATTCCCTACGGTGACGACCTGATGGCTAGGATTTCTTACTCGTTCAATCAGGAGAATCTCGAGAAATTGTCTAAGCTCGTTATTGAGGGCGTCAATAAAATAATAGCAGAAGGCTGTATGAAAGCTGGCATCGACCCTTCAGTTCTTGGTGAGATAACTATTGTAGGTAATACTGCCATGCACCACATTTTTCTTGGATTGTATCCCAAGTATCTCTCTCTTGCCCCCTATTGTCCGGTGGTCAAGCAACCACTTGATATTCCTGCTCAGAAGGTAGGCCTCGTTGCACACCGCCTGGCCAACTGTCATATGCTTCCTGTCATGGCTGGATTTGTCGGTTCAGATCACGTGGGCGTCATCCTATCCTGTGACATACACAATAGCCCCGAGATGACCTTGGCAATTGATGTCGGTACGAACGGCGAGATTGTACTTGGGAACAAGGACGGTATGGTTTGCTGCTCTGCCGCTGCCGGTCCCGCCCTGGAAGGCTCAACCATAAAGTACGGTATGCGTGCGGCAGATGGGGCCATAGAGCGCATAAGCATCAAGCGGGGTAGCCTTAAGCCGACCTATAAGACCATTGGTAACACAAAACCTCTCGGCATATGCGGGTCCGGCATCATCGACATTGCGGCTGAGATGTTAAAAGCAGCTGTCATTGATGTTACCGGTTCAATCAGGCCTGAGCTCGAAGATGAAAACGATCGCGTTCAGGAAGGGACCCATGGATACGAATATGTCATCGAGTGGGCAAGAAAGACAGGTCTTAACAAGGACATCGTTATAACCTCCAATGACATGCGGGAAATCCAGCTAGCCAAGGCCGCCATCTATGCCGGGGTATCCATCCTCATGGAAAAGAAGGGTATCACCGCAAAAGATATCGACCGCGTCATGATTGCCGGTGCCTTTGGAAACTATATCGATATCGAAAAAGCCATGACCATCGGGCTCTTCCCCGAGGTGCCCATGGAAAAAGTGATGTCTGTGGGAAATGCTGCAGGAACGGGAGCGAGGGTATCCTTAATATCTCGAGAAAAGAGGGATGAGGAAAAAGTTATCCTCGATAAGCTCTCGTACGTGGAGCTTGCAACACACTGCACCTTCCAGAAGCATTTTGTGAGTGCCATGAACTTCCCCCACAAGGACCTCTCACTCTTCCCCGAAACAATGAAGCATGTTTATGCACCAATACCCAGAAACAAAAAGTGATGTGATGTACGGATCCATTGAGGACATAGACGAAGAGCTGGAAAAGCTCCGCAAACGAAAGGTGGAAGCCCAGTCCATGATCGATGACGATTCATGGGGGGGATTGATGCGGGGCAGCGCGAAGATGGCTGCTATTGCCGAGCGTGAGCGCGTGCTCTTACAAAAGCGTTCAACACTTGAGGCGCAAGGGCATCATGTTGATTTTGAAGCTAGATTTCGGGCAATTTTTATCGCGCTTAGCGGTCTGGAAGCGGGTATTGCTGCAGAGCATCCCGAATATATGTCTGCCTACAACGATATTGTCTTATCGCTTAAGTCGTTAAAAAAAGAGATGGAAGAATTTTAACGGGGCTTTCCCCCGTATTTCTTCTTCGTATCCTTAGATTTTGTCTGTTTGTCTTTTCTTTTCTTCTCAAAGTAGTCTGGACCCCGCACTATTTCCACAAATTTGGATTGGAACAGGAACCAGAATACGATAATGTATCCTAGTATGACAAACTGATTGTTCGTAATGTAATTATTGATGGCCCATACCCCTCCGACACCTACAATGAAGGCGAGAAGTGTCAGGGGGAGCAGTTCATGAAGAATCTTTGGGTCAAGTTTCTTTGTTTGCTTTGGCATTTTCATGTCGTACACTTACTCCTCTTTCTGTGTCTTTTTTGGGCTTATGTATTGCCAAGCAAATATCAGTACCATAAAGAATGCTATGACAAAGAGATCAAGATAATTCTCCGATAAACTTTGTTCAAGTGCCCTGTATGCGAAGGCAAAGATAAAGATCACAATCATGAGGATGCCAACGGATTTTCGCTCATCCATAGTCTATCACCAGAACAACTCCTATTTTACGTTTATAAAATTATCTATCGCCATTTTTTTCTATGAATTCTTTAACGTATCATCATTTTTTTACATAATCGAGGGGTGTAGCTTAAGATTCAATATATGCTTACCAGGGGACAGGTATGCGGAAGTGTATAAGAATAAAGAAGAAAAGAGAATAAAAAAGAGAAAAAAGAGAAGAAGAATTATTTCTTCTCTACTGCAGCTTCTTGCTTGCGGAGCTTCTCAGCCTTCTTCTCCTCTGAAGTACCGTACTCCATGACGAGGTAGAAGAGGACACCCATGAGCAGAGCCCACGTCGCGCCACGCGTCGCGAGGATACCACCAATCATGCCGGAGATGCCGCGCTCAAG
>JAHKLV010000221.1 GCA_020854925.1 Candidatus Methanofastidiosia archaeon
CATGGCAAAGAAGCCCGGGAAAAACGTCGCGATATCGAGGTCGCGCCCGATATAGAACGAGATAAACATGAAAAGGGGGAAGAGGAGACCGAAGATGGCTACCGGCGCCTTGCGGTAATAGATGCGCATGTCCTTGTCAGCGGTGACAAGCGCGCCCCTGATGAGCGGCGGCAGGTTCATGGAGACCCCTCTGTTAGTGCCACGAAGGCATCCTCGAGGCTTGGCCCGCACGTGACAAGCGAAACGATGCGAAGGCCCGATTCCTGTGCAAACGAGACCGCCGAGCGCACGGTGGCGTCGGGGTCGTCGGTCTGGAAGACGAGCCTGTCCCCCCGTTCATCGACCTTGATGCAGTAAACGTCCCCTGCCTTATCCGCGCCGATGGCTGGTTCAAAGACCGCCTCAACTGACTGCGTGCTGTCAAAGGCGCATTTGAGCGCCCCCGGGCGGTCGAGCGCCACCACGGCGCCGTTGTTGATGATGCAGACGCGGTCGCAGAGATCGTTTGCCTCCTCGATGTTGTGTGTGGTGAGGAATACGGTGCAGCCATGCATGTTCATGCGGCGCACCGTGGCAATGATAAGCCGGCGGCTCTGCACGTCAAGCCCTTCGGTTGGTTCATCCATGAAGAGGAGCGACGGCTCGTGCACGATGGCACAGGCGATGCTCACCCGCTGGCGCATGCCCTTGGAGTAGGTGCGGACAAGGTCGTTACGGCGCTCATAGAGGCCGAGTTCGCGAAGGAGCTCTTCAGAACGGCGACGAATACCCTCTTTGCCCATACCGTAGAACCGCCCGGTGAGCTCGATGTTTTGCTGTGCCGAGAGGTCCACATAGATGGTGCCCACCTCGGGGATGACGCCCATGCGCATCTTTGCCTGTACGAGGGATGAGAAGAGGTCGAGCCCGTTGACTGATACCGTCCCTTCATCTGGTGTGAGGATGCCGGTAAGCATACGGACCGTGGTCGTTTTTCCCGCACCGTTGGGACCGAGGAATCCAAAGATCTCGCCCCGGTATACATCGAACGAAACGTCCCGCACGGCAGTGCGGGTGCCAAACCGTTTCGTGAGATGCGATGCGCGAAGCGCCACGTCAGCGACGGGCGCTGATTTATCCTCCTGTGCCATGCTACCCCCTTTTTCTCCTTTCTATAAAGGCATTGTGTCGCACGCCTTAGAACGTGAGGACCTTGTCTGCGTTCGCCACCACGTCGTACATGTCCTTGAGCGTCGAGGCGGGGCACATGGCAGAGCCGTCAGCGTGCCGGATGGCAAGGCAGGAGCCGCATGCCAAGATCTCCCCGCCGTTGTCCGCAAAGGACTGCATCATCTCCTGCACGTTAAAAATCCCGCTGTCTCCCGAACCGCATTCGACGCCCTTTCCCATGAGGAAGATCCTGACCGTGTCCCCTTCCCGGAGGGCGTAGGTGCCGAATCGGAAGGCGTTCCAGACCGTTTCCGGGTCTGCCGTATATAGTATCATCCCAAGCTTCATCTTTTCATTCCTCCTCTCGTGCGGCTGCTTGGGCGCGTCCCGCGGGTGAGGCCGCGCCGGGCCGGTGCGTGGTAGGCTCCGGCGACCTTTTTTTGCATACCTGCCTTGACATACGGTGATGTGTGCCCTATGGGTGGACTCCACCGTATGCTGCATGCTGTGCACATGCCGCACCCATCTTGGGGAAATGAATTTATATTCTTTTGCATAGTATTCTGATATGCCATATCGCGTGTTCGGCCCCGTGCCTTCTCGCCGTCTTGGGCGCAGCCTCGGCATTAATGCGCTTCCCCCAAAGACCTGTGACTACGCCTGTGTCTACTGCCAGCTTGGGCGTACCACGCACATGACCGTGGAACGACAGGGATTTTATGACGTCGGGGAGCTCATGAACGAGGTGGAAAGGGCGGTTCGGGCGGCCTTGTCTCAGGATGAACGTATCGATTATCTTACCTTTGTCCCCGATGGGGAGCCGACACTTGACCGAAACCTCGGTGAGATGATTGGGCGCGTTTGCGATTTTGGCATCCCCGTAGCTGTCATCACGAACGGTTCGCTTCTGTGGCGCGACGACGTCAGGGAAGACCTCAGTGCCGCTGACCTGGTCTCCGTGAAGATAGACGCCGTCGATCCCGTCGTATGGAAGCGGGTTGACCGCCCCCACCGTTCGCTATCCCCGGAGGCCGTGCTCGGGGGCATCAGGGATTTTTCCCGTGACTTCGGGGGCACCCTGCTCACCGAAACAATGCTCGTGTCGGGGGTGAACGACGGCGAGGCGCATCTTAAGGAGCTTGCATCGTTTGTCGGCGGGCTCTCGGCTCATGCGTCCTATCTTTCCATTCCTACAAGGCCCCCGGCCGAGCAGTGGGTGGTGCCGCCCGGAGAGGACGTGCTCGCCCGTGCCTACGCTCTCCTTTCCTCCGTAGTGCCTCATGTAGAGTATCTCATCGGATATGAGGGCGATGCGTTTTCCCGTACCGGTGACGTCAGGGAAGACCTGCTTTCCATCACCGCCGTTCATCCTATGCGCAGGGGGGCCCTTACTGCATTCCTTGCAGAGGCGAACGCCAGCTGGGATGTTGTCGAGTCGATGCTTCGCAGCCACGAGCTTGTGGAACTCCCATACGGGGGCGAAACGTTTTTCCTTCGTGCCCTTCCTGGCAGGTAAGGGAGATTCATCACAATCTTTTTAAGGTATCGGGGTATGGTCACTTCGACCGGCCGCTTATATCGCTGGGGCGAATCGCCTGCGCATATCCCGTGGCCATAGGAGTCATAAGCATGAGCATTGCTATTCCGGTGGCGTCGGCATCACCCGGCGCGCCGTTTGAAGGTCGGCTGGCGCACGCCGCCGGCTTTGTCTTGTATGATGCCACTACGGGCGCTAGTAGCCTGTTGTGTCGCACCCCTTTTGCAGGGAGCTGCGGCGGGCTTGCCGCCTTCCTTGCCGAGGCAGGTGCCGATGCCGTCTGTATCGACAGCGCCGGGTATCGCTACATGGAAACCTTGGCGGCTGCAGGGGTTTCGGTGTACCGGCCCCGCGACCCAGATTGTTCATCAATCATCAGGCAGTACCGCACGGGCGAGCTCACACCCGTTCCGTTCCTTATGCCACAACTTGGCGAGACGCTGCTTGGCAGGCCGTATGTATCTGTGAGCCTTGCGGAATCCGAAGGCCCTTGTGAATGCAGGGACACCTTCTGCGCCCATGTCTGGCACACCATGATGGACGGTCGGCATCGCCTTGTATGCGCTTCGTCGGTGCGCTGTGCGGGAGCGCTTTATGCACTTGGACTCGACCCTTCCCCGGAACTTGCAACGCGCCTTGGCGCAGAGCTTTTCAGGGAGGGGCGCTCCACCACCCTGGGAAGTGCCGTGAACATGGTCCGGGCGCTTCGGCGGATCCCCTCGTGCACTGCGCTTTCCCTTGCACGCGGCGGGACGGGGGATGTGTGTGTTGCATACCTATCACCCCATCTTGTCATGCGCCTCGTTCAGGCATACCACCGGCTGCTCGATGACACGCCCGACTTCCTGTGCTCGTCGCTTGCCCCGGTGTGTGGTGTGGCAACGGCCCAGACCCACGTCACGGGACGCCTGTCGCTTTCTTTCGGTTGCACGGATTCGCGGCGATTTGGCGGCATCGGCGACAACGAAATCGTTGTCGGCATCCCCGGTCACCTACTGGAACCGCTTCGTGGTGCGCTCTCTGCCCTGCATGCTGATGAGGAAGGGTAGTCACGGGTGCGCCTACACCGCGGCGGCACCGGACTGCCTCATGTCACGTGTGGTATGCTTTATTAGGTCATAGCGCGTATGCCCTTCATGGGCACACGTCAGCTGAGTATCTGTCTTATCCTCCTTCTTGCGGCCCTTCCCTGTGCGTGTCTTGGACAGGGTGGCGCCGGAGGGGACGTTCCCGCAGCACGGGTATATCCTGGCACCATATGGGGCAACTGGGACCCCGACCCCCTGGAGCTGCGCCGCATGCTCTCAGAGGATGTTGCGCAGCTTCATGACATCGGCGTCAATCTTGTCTCCGTATCCATTGAATATTCCTTTGACGAGAATGGAAATCCTCTCCCCTGGGTTTCTGAGGAGGAATATTGCCAGTTGATTGTTGATGCCAAGTGTGCGGGATTTTCCGTGCTTGTCGCACCTAACTTTGTTAATTCTGGCGAGATGAATCTCTCCGAGCAGGGTATCGACATGCCCTACGAGCGTTATGCCTCCCTTTCTCTCGAACTTGCACGGTACTGGGCTGCCATTGCCGAGGCATACGGGGTAGAATACTATGCCCCCCAAAACGAGTACGACTTCATCTCGTATGCCCTCAAAGGCATGGACGTGCGCGGTCGGCCTGCAGAGCAGGTGCAGCGGGACTTTTTTAACGGCAGGCATGCTATGTATGAGGATCCGCTTTCCGGGCTGGTGCCATCGGATGGTACCTATATTCTGTCGTCCATGCCGAAAGGATTTTTCCTTGCCGCCAACATCGAGCACCCCGTAAGGAATATGCAGGTCTTTGAGACCGGGTGGATGCACTGGGACTATGAGGATAAGCATGCCGTGTCAGACGAGGTACTCTATGAGGAAAACTTTGCCTGGCTTTCCGGCTTGCGCAGGGATGCGCCCGAGCTGTATGTCACGTTGCGCTATGTGGCGACGAGGGACGGGATGATACCGTCTGACTATCAGCAGTACCGCAAGGATGAGCTGTACACCCTCGAGCGATTTCTTTCCATGGCAGTCGCGCATGGATTGACGTTAGACATGTGCGAATTCGGTGACGAGTTCAACTACAGCGGCGTGGAAATCCTTGGATTTTCGCAAGATGAGGTGCTCGACTATTACGATGCCTGCCTCTCGCTCATCCATGCGTACATGCCTGATGCCATCCTCTGCGCCGATGTCATCAACTTCCTGAATCTTCGCGTGCACCCAGACGAACCGACGTGGGCGGAAACGTCGGGTAGGCTCATGGACGACGTCAACGACCAACGGCTAAAGCCGGTTGGCTTGCTCTTCCAACTTCCCGGAACGAGACTTCGGGACGGAGTGCGATAGGCTAATTGACTGCAGCCCGGTACTGGATATCTATTGCTGCGTTCAGGTCGGCGTTCATGGTGTGTCCACATTGAGTGCATGCGAAGTCCGCTTGTGTCCTCCGATTGGCCTTTGACGTATGGCCGCAGATGGGACATATCTGGGACGTGTGGTGC
>JAHKLV010000132.1 GCA_020854925.1 Candidatus Methanofastidiosia archaeon
CCGCAGCCACATGGTATTCACGAAGGTCGGGGGCAAAGCCCAAGGCGACATTGGCCTCATACGTGTCAAGCCCGCCGTCCTGAAGCTCGTAGGCACGAAGCTTGTGGTGGAGTCCGATGCCCCGTCCCTCCTGGCGCAGATAGATGAGCACACCGGCGCCGGTATTCCCGATTTGGCGCAGGGACTCGCGCAGCTGGTCCCCGCAGTCGCAGCGCAGCGACCCGAGGGCGTCGCCGGTAAGGCATTCGGAGTGCACCCTGACAAGCACCCCGTCAGCGCCCTCGACGTCACCGGCCACGAGGGCGACGTGGGTCTCCCCCGTTGCGATGTCCCGGAAGCTGACTCCCGAGAAATGACCGTAGCGCGTGGGTGCGTCAAAGGTGGCAACGACGTCTACGAGCGGCTCGGTGGCGCGCCGGTGGCGCACGAGCTCGGCGATGGTCATCACCAGGAGGCCGTGCTTCTCGGCAAAGGCGAACAGTTCGGGAAGCCGCGCCATGGTGCCATCGTCAGCAATAATTTCGCAGATGGCAGCCGCGGGGGCCAGCCCCGCAAGATGCATGAGGTCGATGGAGGCCTCGGTGTGCCCGCGCCGCTCGAGCACGCCGCCGTCCCTGGCCATGAGGGGAAAGACGTGTCCGGGCCGGCGAAGCGCGTCGGGCCCGGCTTCCCCGTCACTGAGCACGGCGAGGGTCCTGCTGCGTTCCTGTGCGGCAATGCCGGTGGTGGTGCCCACGGCATCCACGGACACGCCAAAGGCGGTCTGGTGGGGGTCGGTGTTGTCCGTCACCATGGGCGGTATCTCCAGTGACTCCATGCGGGACCGTGAAAGCGGGGCGCAGAGGAGCCCCTTTCCCTTCGTTATCATGAAGTTCACCGCATCGGGCGTCGCGAACTGCGCCGCCATGACGAGATCTCCCTCGTTTTCCCTGTCTTCGTCGTCAACGACGACAATCATCCTTCCTTCCTGCAGGGCGGATACCGCCTGCGGTATGGTGGCAAAGTGCATGTCTCTCCCTCAAAATCCTTGTGCGCGGAGGAACGCCATTCCCAGCGGTTCGCCTGCCGGCCGCCCGGCCCCGAAGGCCAGCGTGTCCGCCTCGACGTTGCAGCGCCCACCGGGGCGCACATCGCCCAGGGTGGTGGCCTCCCGCGTATGGGACACGAGCGACACCCACGCAACGCCGCCCGAGGCCTGCGCCACGGTGAGGCTGACGCCGTCGACGGCGAGCGACCCCCTCGGACGGACCGAAACCGTCCGGGGAAGCGAAAGGCCGAGCCAGACGGCGCTTCCTTCCCTGCGGCGTCCGCTGACGCGGGCAACGCCGTGCACGTGCCCGGTCACCAGGTGGCCGCCGAATCGGCCGTCGGCCGGCATGGCGCGCTCGAGGTTGACACGGGCCCCCCCTGAAAGGTGCCCTATCGTCGTTGTGCGCAGCGTCTCGGGCATGACCTCGAATCGAACGGTACTGGCGCCGGTGCCGCACACGGTGAGGCAGGCGCCCGCCACGGCGATGCTGTCGCCAAGCGAGGTCCCCTCAAGGACGGTGCGGGCCCGAACGGAAAGGATGCCCCCGCTTTTCGTCACCCGAAGCGACTCGACGCGCCCCACCTCTTCAACGATGCCGGTAAACACGAAGCGTCCTCCTTTGTACCTTGGCTTACGACACCCTATTATAAAATTTTGGGTAAGTAATCAATTTTGGATTAGAAGCTATGTCTGCCACGCCAGCTACAGCGACGGCAGGTGGAGCATGCCGGACATCCGCCGCCGAAGGACCTTTGCGGCCATGACGAGGACCGCGGCATCACAGAGCACGAGGACCACAAGCTTCCACCACACATCGCCGAGCGCAGCCCCCTCCTGGGTGAGGGAGATGATGGGCGCGATGAAGTAGTGGGTGGGAAAGAGCATGCCAAGCCAAGAAGGTATCTGGGGAAAGAGGATGACAAGCGCAGGGAACTGCAGCACGATGTTAAAGAGCTTCATGCGGGCGATAAGGTCGGTCATGCTGTTCATGACGACGCCGGCCATGAGGCCGATACCGATGGTGAAAAGCACCCCGAAAAAGAGGAAGACGACAACGAGCGCACTCGTGAGCGCACCGTTGAGCCCGAGAATGAGGAGACCCAGCACCATGCCGAGGAAGAGGCCGAACAACGCCTTTGCCGCAATGACGTCAAAGGGCGTGGCAGGGGAGACGAAGAGCGCGTCCAGGGTGTGATGCTCCCGCTCCTCGATGAGCGACGACGAGATGATAAGGCCGCCGACGACGGCCGCGATGATGACCAGGAACGGAATGAGGCGCACCTGCAGGGAAAGGCCCCGCGGCTCGAGGCGCTCGACGGAAATGTCGACCGTCTCCGTGCTCCCCGACGCAGCAGCAAGCGCGGACGAGACGGCGGCGTAGAGTGCCGCCCGTTCTGAGGATGTTGTGTCCCCCGCATAGAGGAGCACGTAATACTCGCCCGCCATGAGGCCCCCGTCACGATCTCCGCTGGCCACCGCTTCGCGCACCGCCTCTATCGAGGGGTAGGTCGCCACATCGACGGCGCCGGACGAGGAAAGATATGCCGCCGCGGCATCGTCCTGACAGACCCCCAATGAAGGCACCGAACCCCCCAGCGACCCAAGCGCCACGGTGATGACAAGGGTCATGAGAAGGGGGAAGGCGAGGTAGAAGAAAAAATACGGCTCACGGACCGTGACCCGCACATCCTTTTTCGCAAGCCGCGCAATGAGCGGGACGTTCACCGGTACCGCCTCCTGATGGCGGCGATGCCGCCTACAAAGAAGACGACGTCAAGGCAGGCGATGGCGAGATAGCTGCGCCACACGTCCGCGATGCCGGCACCCCTGTTGAGGACCTGGCCAAAGGCGTCCACCAGGTAGTAGGTGGGTATCGCCCTCACGGCATCGTGGGATATGTCGGGTATGAACAGGAGGAGCCCCGGCAGGAGGAGGACGATAAGCGGGATTGACACGTACATGTAGGACCCGGTGATGTTTTCCGTCAGGCTGCCAAGGAGGAGGCCGAGGCTTACGGCAAGGAGCGCCCCGAGCACGATGCCGAGAAAGAGGGCGACTAGGTCGCCCCGTACGCTCCGGGTGAGCAGGAGAATGACGAAGACGACGCCCACGGCGTAGACACCTCCCACGAGCGTCTTTGCCGTTAGCACATCAGACGGCCGCGCGGGAGTGACGAGAAGCGCGCGCATGGTGCCTGCAGCGCTTTCCTCCACCACCAGCGTGGCGATGGTCCACATCTCCATCATGAGCGCCATGAGCAGGTAGAAGGGCACCGACTGCTCTCGCATGGGCACAAACCCCGCCTCGTCGGCACCGATGACCTCCGTGGCCAGCGGCACGGGAAGCGTCCCGTAGACGTCGTATCCTGCAAGCGTTGCGACCAGGAAGGAAAGCGCTTCTGCCTGCCCGGTGGAAAGCTCGTCGGCTACCACCAGGGAGAGGGACGGCACCCCTCCGGCAGCGACAACCTCGTCAAAGGTTGCAGGTATGACGATGCCGGCTATGGCATCGCCAGCGTAGACCGCCTCATGGAGTGCCTCCTCCGAGGAAACAAAGGAAAAGGCCGCACCGCGTGAAAGCTGCGGCGGCAGCGAGGAAAAGAGCGCGGAAGCGCCCTCGTCATAGACAGACAGGTGGTACGTCTCATCCGTCGCCGAAGGCAGGGCGTAGTAGACGAGCGAAAAGAGCACGCCACTCACCAGCGCCAGGAGCACGAGATTGTTGCGCATGGCCATGCGGACGTCTTTGCGCGCTATGGCGGCCACACATGCCCGGCGCATGGTCAGAGCTTCCTCCCCGTAAGCTGGATAAAGACCTCCTCGAGCGTGGCCTCCAGGGTATGGACGGTCGCGATGCCCCCCGCGCGTAGGAGCGCCCCCATACGGTCGGGCGTCGCGTCGTCGTCAAGCGGGAGCACCTCCTCGGCAAAGTCATCACCCGCGCGGGTGCGCACCCGCAGGAGGCGCCGCCCGAGGCGCAGCTTGAGGTTTTCAGGGGTGTCAAGCGCGACGATGCGCCCCTCGTTGATGAAGGCGACACGGTCGGAGAGCGCATCTGCCTCGGCCATGTTATGGGTGGTGAGAAAGACGGTCTTGCCCCTGGTTTTCTCCGCACGGATAATCTCACGGATCTGCTCGGCGGAAACGGGGTCGAGGCCGGACGTGGGCTCGTCGAGAAAAAGGACATCGGGGTCGTTCACCAGGGCCCGTGCCACCATGACGCGCTGCTGCATGCCCTTCGAGAGCGCCTCGGCGCGCTCTGAAGCCCATTTTTCAAGGTCGACTTTTCTGATAAGCTCGTCCACATCGACGGAACGGTCAAAGAGATCGGCGAAAAACTGCAGGTTCTCGCGCACCGTCATGCGCGGATAGAGGTTCTTTTCCTCGAAGCAGACGCCGATGCGCTCATGGACCGCCTTGGGGTGCCGTGACACATCCGTCCCGAGGACGGTGGCAACGCCCCGGGCGGGCACGAGCTGGCCGGTAAGCATCTTGACGGTGGTGCTCTTCCCGGCGCCGTTCGGCCCGAGAAACCCGAGGATCTCGCCCTCGGCAACCGAGAAGGATATGTCGTCCACGGCGACAAAGTCGCCGTAGCGGTACGTGAGGCCGGTTGCTTCAATCATCATGACGTGCGCACTTCCCGAATATCCCGTAACGTATGTATTCCTTACTTTATAAGGATTGTCAACGGTCATCGAAAATCCCCGTATGAAGAAAAGTGAAAAACATATATTAATTAGGAGCACGATAGGAACGATGTGAGTCCTGTTATCACCATCAATCCCATGACCCGCATCGAGGGGCACGCCGCGGTCTCCCTTGTCACCGACGAGGACGGCATCATCCGCGAGGCGTCCTGTGCCTCGATGACGCTCGTACGCGGATTCGAGTACCTGCTCCGGGGCCGTGGGCCCGACTTTGCCATCAAGGTGGTGCAGCGCATCTGCGGCATCTGCCCCATCCCCCACGGCCTTGCCTGCGCGGAAGCGGTGGAACACGCCGTCGGTGTCGACATTCCCGCCGAAGCGCACCGCCTCAGGGAGCTCCTCCTTCTCGGCGACCGGCTGCACAGCCATGCCCTCCACCAGTACCTGCTCGTAGGGGACCTTCCCCTCTCAGACGAGGAGCGGGCGGCGTACCGCACGCGCCTCCAGGACATCCGCTCGGCAGCCCAGTCCATCGCCGACATCGTGGGGGGCGAAGCCATACACCCCTCTAACATCGTGCCCGGCGGCATGCACACGCACATCTCTACCCGGGCGGCCGCTCACCTATACCGCGCCATGCGGGCGTGCGAACCCCTTGTCCAGGCGCACCGCGACGACTTCGTGGCGGCACTCGAAGCGTGGCATGAAGCCTGTACCCACCCCCTCCTCCCCTTTGAGGGTCCCATGCTTGCCACCGACATGCACTACGGCAAACGTGACGCGCTTGACTTTTCCGCCATATCGGAGCGCACCCCGTCCCGCGTGTATCCCCCTGGCCATCCGAGCAGGGAGACGAGCACCACCGTACCCTACTACTACGGCGAACCCGTGGAAACGGGGCCGCGCGCGCGGCTTGCCATGTTCAAGGGGTACCGC
>JAHKLV010000053.1 GCA_020854925.1 Candidatus Methanofastidiosia archaeon
CGTACAAGCACGTTGTTTCGGCCCAGCAGGTCGGCAAAGGTACGCGCGATGTCAAGGGGGGATGGCAGGAGGGTCGTGTTGACCAGCTGGGCCGTCACGACGAGCTGCCACACACCGAGAAAGAGCACGTAGGGGGCGGCGTTCTGCGCGGCACGCCGGAGTTTCGCCGCATTCATAATGACCCCTCCCGTGCCATGCCCCACCGCATCACGGTACGCCGCTCAATCTGGTGGACGACCACCTGCTCGAGGAAGATGTAGACAATGACAAGGACGATGATGCCGCCGTAGATGACCGACGGCTGAAGATAGTCCCTTGCGTCAAAGATCATGAATCCCAAGCCCCAGAGGCTCGATGCTATCATCTCTACGGCGATGATGGTCCGCCATCCCTTGGCGAATCCCAGTTTTACGCCGGTCATGATGTATGCCGCGGCGCCGGGGAGAAGGACGCGCAAGAAGATGCTCCTGCGGTCAGCGCCCATGATCCTTGCCGCACGCAACAAGGATTCATCGACGCTCCGTACACCGGCAGCCGTGTTGTAAAAGATGGGAAAGAACGATACAAGGCATCCCACGGCCACGATGGTGGGCAGTCCGAATCCGAACCATATAAGAAAGATGGGTGCCCAGGCAATGCCGGGGATGGGCATCACAAGGGTGACGAGCGGGTCTATGAATCGATACAGCGTTGCTCTCACACCGGCGATGGCACCGAGGGAGACACCGGCCACCACGGCCACCACAAGGGAGATGGCAAGTGCATAAAGCGAAAACGCCGTATGGTAAAGGAGGACGGGGTATCCTCCCTTCGTCGTCGTCTCCATGAGGTCCCGGAGAGCGCTTGCAACGGATGTAGGCGAGGAAAAGAGGAGATTGAGCTGACCGGACCGTGCGAGTGCCTCCCATCCCACCACTATGGCGGCAAGAGGCAGCACGGCAAGCATGATGCCCCGTATCCGTTCCGTGCCAGTATCCATACGCACACACTCATTCGTAGGACAGGTCCAGGGAGTCAAGCAGAGCCTGGGCCTCCTCGACAAAGGATGTATCCCATACTAAGGTGGGAATCTCTTTAATCTTTCCTTCTGCAAGCAGGAAGGCCGCCGTCTGGTACATGTCGTCGATGACCGACTCATCGAAGGATACGGTAAAGTCTATCCGTTCAAAGATGGTAAGAAATGCCTCAGGGGATACCTCTATGCCCCGGGCAGCTGCCGCATCGGACGCCAGCTGGGCCGCCCGTTCGGGATTGCGCTTGATAAGCTCTGCCTTGTACAGCTGGGCAGCCATGAATCTGACAAGGGAGTCCCTATTCTCTTCAGCAAACGAGCGGGTGGTGTGGATGCAGACGGGGACGATGGATATGTCGCCGTATGTCCTCATAACCTTTCCCACCCCCTGTGCCTCGGCGATGCCGGGCGTAGGTTCCCATGCGGTGAAAGCGGCAATCTGGCCACCCTCGAGCGCGGCGGTCATGTCCTCTATCCGCATGTTCACCCAGTTGTAGTCTTCCCATACATAGCCCTCCTGCTCAAAGAACATGCGAAGGATAGATTCGGCCCCGGTGCCGAGCCTTATGGCAACGGTCCTGCCCTTAAGGTCGTCCCAGGAGGCGTACGCGGCATCGATGGGTATAATGGTGGTGTAGCGGTCGCCACGCTGGGTGGTGCCGATGATGAGCGCCTCATCAGGGAGGGCGTTAAAGAGGGCGATGCTCTTGCTGTCTGAACCGACATTGACATCGACCCGGCCGGCGATGAGGGCCTCGTTTCCTTCGGCACCAGAGCTAAAGAGGATGTGGTCTACCGTAATACCTACGTTACCCCACACTTCCTCGTATCCTTTCATGAGGAATTCCTCAGGATAGTACTGCCCCCCGTACGTGATGTCGTAGCTGTCTCCCCCGCCGATGCAGCCGGAAGAAGCAATACCGGCAAGGGCACACACCACGATTAGCGCGAATGAACAACACTTACTCATACACACACCTTTCGTATAGTATGCTCGGAACCAGGTATTTAAATATTTTTCCTATAAGTATACAAAAAGTATCTTATTGTATATTATTTTTGATATTAATATCTAATAAGGATATAATTATGGATTATTATTTGTAGTACCTACCTTCGGTGCATACGTGGCCCCTTGGCAAATGTATATATATTCAGGAAAAAAAACATATGCCGGTGCTATTATGAAAATTCTAGGAATTTCTGGCAGTCCCCGCAAGGAGGGGAATACGGAGATATTGGTGCGCGAAGCTCTCAAGGCGGCAGAGGAAGCCGGCGCAGAGGTAGAATACCTCAGCGTTGCCGGCAAGACCATCAAGCCCTGTGAGGCATGCGATTACTGCGTTGCACACAAGCGATGCCACCACGATGACGATGCAGACCTGTTCATCGAGAAGATGGTTGCAGCCGATGGCATCATCATGGCATCACCGGTCTACTTTGGCAATGTCACCGGACAGGTAAAGTCCCTTATCGACCGTGAGCGCGTCATGTGGCGCCAGGGAAAAACACTTGCCGACAAGGTCGGTGCATCCATTGCGGTAGGATGGAAGTGGGGCTTTTTTGAGACACTGGCCTCGTTGGACGCCTTTTTCCTTATTAATAAGATGGTCGTCGTGAGCAACGGCGGTGTCCCCGGCCTTGGGCTTATGGTCTTTTCCCGGGACAAGGGAGAAGTGTCCACCAACGACGAGGCGCTGCAAGGTGCACGTGACCTCGGTGTCCGCGTGGTGGAAACGGTAAAAAAGATGAGTGGCTAGTCCATGAAGGTAATCTTGGGATTGTGCTTGTATACTTCCGTGAAGGTCGATACGTGAATCATCCCGATGCCTGACTTGACACCCTCAATCGTTTTCACTTTTTCATTTATGAATCGACCGATTGCCCGC
Organism: Candidatus Methanofastidiosia archaeon; assembly: GCA_020854925.1. GTDB lineage: Archaea > Methanobacteriota_B > Thermococci > Methanofastidiosales > NM3 > JAHKLV01. The sequence continues at coordinate 2,902 of JAHKLV010000053.1, forward strand.
TCGTCGGTGCCTATGACTTCCATGACGATGTCGTGGTCGCCGCCGGTGGTGCCAATCATGGTGACTTCAGGGTATTTGGCAATCTTTTCTGCCACTTCCTCAATCTTGTCGGGTTGCACGGTAAGGCCTATCATCTTGCATGCGGGGAATCCCACTTTCTTTGGGTCAACAACAGCGGCAAACTTCACGATGATGCCCTTCTCGACCATCTTTTTCACCCGTGAGTGTACGGTCGTTGATCCCACACCTAGCATCTTCCCTATTTCATAGTACGGTGTCTTGTCGTCGTCTTGGAGGATTTCAAGTATTTTCTTATCCAACTCGTCCATTATCCTCACCCCATGATAAGAATATGAACAAATTATATAAAGTTATTGGTGAACATCATCCCTTTATAAAGAATGATTCTTGAATTAAATGTATTATATTCAAAATATGGTACCACCTTCCCTACTCCCAAATATTTTTATGGTGCACCTGCAAGGAGGGCGTATGGACGATGTCGTTATCGTGGGCGCCGCGCTTGACCCCGATGAGCGGGAGGACGTCGTGGATCGCAAGCACGATCTGCAGGCAAGGGGGGCGCTGCTCTACCACGACCCCTATGAGGCGGTGGTGGCGAAGGTGGCGTTTCCCCACACGGCCATGGGCGCTTTTCCCGTTGAGCCTTGGCTTACCCCGGTCCCTCCCGACTCTGAACTCTTTATGTGCACGGTGGAAAACTATGTTGCCTTTATCGACGCCGACGGGTGCTGGGAGTACGCCGAAGCGGTACGCAGGGGCATGGAAGAAACGCTTGAAGGCAGGCGCACCTTGCTGGTGGCTGTTGACCATTCATTGGCAGCCGCACCCATTCTCAGGGCCTGTGAACAGCACGGCAAGGAGGACGTGGGCATCATCATGTTCGATAGTCACTTCGATGGCATCCTTCCCAGTTACCGGTGCGGCCTTATCCAGTATGACATCGACACGAATCCCCAGTCGCCCTTCGACCCGGACGATCCATTCATCTCATGCCGTCCCGAAAGCTTTAACGCCGACTCCTTCTTGTTCAAGCTTATCGATGAAAAGCGCATCGAGCCTGAAAACGTCATCATCGCCGGCGTGTCAGACTACCCATCGGTGAAGACAGAGGGCGTGCGAGACGAACGCGTACAGCGATTCCTTTCCTTTTACCACCATTACGAGGAGCTTGGGGTGACTATCATTCCCAAGGAGCGGCTCAAGGCCAATCCGCGCGCTTTTGATCCCGCGAAGCTTGGTGTTTCTGCCATGCACGTGTCTGTGGACATCGACGTGGGATCGCGCGCGGCGCTCTATGGTGCCCGATTCATCGACTACAAGGGTCTTTCCGAACAGGAAATACTGGCCATGATAGCGAAGGTACGCGCATGCAAGGCACCCGTCATGAGTGCCGACCTGTGTGAGATTGACGTCTGGAAGGCCGGCTTGAAGCATTATGGCAAACGTGACCTTACCTATGACATAGCGGCACGTATTGCAACAGCTCTGTTTCGCTAGCGTGCGCGCTAAGACACCATAATCTTTAAATCCTCCTGCTGGATAGTTAATCCATGGGAGCAGGACCGCAACCGAATTACCACGAGTACGACGTATGTCGCACCCTTTGGATCATCGACACCCAGGGGCCCATTGGGCGCCACCTCCTCCGTAAGGAGGTAGAACTCACCGAGTGTTCCGTGCGGACCATCCTGAAAAAGCTCATGTCCCTCGCGTACATCGAGTCGCGTCCGCAGGGACAGTCGGTCACGGAAGCGGGAAAAGCCTACCTTCTGTCTCTTCCGTATTTTTCGCAGGCACGCTTTCTTGAGGCAGGGGAGCTGAGTCTTGGCGCCTATGACTATGCTATCGTTACAAACAGTGATGCGTCGTGCCTTACCAACGCCATCGCACAGCGTGACGAGGCCATCAAGATTGGCGGTGACGGGGCGACCATCCTGATTTTTCGCAAAGGGCGCCTGGTCATGCCGCCGGAGTTTCTCGACCCCTATGAGGCGTATCCTGACGACATTACCCGATTGCTCGACACGCTGACCCTCTCCGAGGGCGATATCGTCGTCATCGGAAGCGGGCCGTCTAAGCGCTTTGCACAGCTTGCGGCCATGGCGGCGTTTGACGCCCTCTGAAGGGGTGTGACGGATTATCCGCCGCCGATACTTTCGCTCATCTCACCCGTTCCCAGGGAGTCGATAAGGTCTGTTTCAGTTTTTCTCGCCGTTTCAAGATCCGTCTTGAGGTCTTTTCGTTCGCGGGGTTTTTCTGTCTGTTCCAGGAACGTAACATCATACAGGAGGTCCGTGCTGTCAAGGAGCGCGTACCTGATGCCGTCCTCCTCCTGCAGTGCAAGGACTTTTCCCACCGTTCCGGTATTCTTGTACCGGGCGTACATGCCCACCTCAATCTGTTTCATCAAATCCCACCAGTATGGTCCAATAGTTGTTGTCCATGCCGATGACCTTCTTGAGGTAAAGGTCGGCAGGTGCAGAGACGCTTCCGCTCACCACGCCTGTGATGCCCTCAATGCCCTCAAGTTCGGGCACCGGCATGGGTGGCATGACAAACTGGCACTTGCCAGCTC